>CALGZV010000170.1 GCA_937934385.1 uncultured Clostridia bacterium
CCGGTTCAGGATACTGTCCGTACTGAAGATGCACTTTTTATAGGTGACTCCAGGACAGTAGGGCTGTCCGAATATGCAGAAATGAAGAATACCGATTTCTTCGCCAACGTAGGCATGACAGTATATAACATCCGCAAAAAAACGGTCTCCGTTCCCGGTGTAGGTAAAGTCACTCTCCACGAATTGCTTGAAGGAAAAAAATACGGTAGAATATACCTGATGCTCGGCATAAACGAGATAGGATACAACACAGAAAAAACAGTAAGAAAATACAGAGAACTTATAGTTTTTATACAGGAGAAACAGCCGAACGCCTCCATATTCATACAGGCAAATCTTCATGTTGACAAGGGTCGCTCATCAAAAGACACTGTAATCAATAACCCTGCAATAAACGGACTCAACAGTGCAATCTCCGAAATTGCTGACGGAAGGAATATATTCTATCTCGATGTAAACATTATTTTTGATGACGAAGACGGAAATCTTTCCGCCGAAAAAACCGGAGACGGAACACATCCTTACGCAAAATATTACTATGAATGGGGCAGGTGGCTGGAGGCTCAGACCCGCACACTGACCGGAAAGGGCAGCAACCCGTGACAAGCAAAGAAGAATTTTGCGACAAGATAAGGCTGTATGAGCAGGCGATGTATGCTTTAGCACTGTCGATTGTAAGAAATGAATCAGACGCCGAGGATGTAACGGCGGAATCCGTATATCTCGCATACAGAAGTCTGTATACACTAAAAAACGACAAAGCCTTTAAACCATGGATACTGCGTATTGTACACAACACCGCGATAGAACTTATACGAAAAAATTCAAAACTGATCCTCACAGAAGAAATAACAGATATCCCGTCGGAAAACAGTACGGGTGATATGGAAACCAATATAACCCTCCGCGACGCAGTCGAAAGATTGAAACAGCCGTACCGAACAGCAACAATACTATATTATTACGAAAATCTTTCGATATCAAAGATTTCGCATATTACAGGCGTAAACGCTGTAACCGTGAAAAAACAACTGTCACGCGCAAGAATGATGCTGCGAGAGAGTTTGAAGGAGAATTTTAACTAATGACGGATTTTGACAGATACCTGCACAACAAGGCAGAGCTTGAACAAACCGAAATACCTTTCTCAGTAAAAAACCGGATAGAAACGGTCCTATCGGGTCTTCCCGATACTCCGCCCGTATCCTGCCGCATAAAAAAACGGATATTTCCGCAAATTGCAGCGGCAGCCGCAAGTCTGGCTTTTTTGACGCTTTTCCTGCTTCCGAATGTCAGTAAGGTTTATGCACATGCTGTGGAAAACATTCCGATTATCGGAGACATAGTAAAAGTTTTTACAGTAAAAAATTATTCTTACTCTGATAAATTTCATGAAATGAGTATCGATATACCGAAAATAATAATTGAAAACGGAACGGCTGCAGCTCAAATTAACAAAGAAATAGGCGAGCTAACCAATACGATACTTCACCGCTTTTATGAAGAACTTGAGATTGTAGGCAACAGCGGTCACGGCTCGGTATATGTAGATTACAGCGCCGTCACAGATACAGACAAATGGTTCACGCTCGGACTCAGAGTACACGAGGCAGCAGGCAGCGGATATACCTACTTCAAATATTACAACATTAACAAATCCACCGGAATGACCGTAACACTCGGAGACCTCTCTGAAAACAGTACGTTTTATGATGTTTTACAGCAGGACATCATAAGTCAAATGAAAGAACGAATGAATAGCAGCAAAGACGAAATCTATTGGACCGACGATTCATTTTTAGGGAAAGACTATACATATCTTGAAGCAGACCACAATTTTTATTTCAATAAAAACGGCGATATGGTAATTCCGTTTGATAAATATGAAGTAGCACCGGGATGTATGGGGACCCCTGAATTCACAGTAAAAAACGAGGTTTTCGAAAATCTTCTGAAACCGGAATTTGCAGAACTTGTGCGCGAAATGCACACCGATTGAATACAGATTGCAAAAAACGCAGACAAAGCTTTTGTACTTACTTTGTCTGCGTTTTTTATTATGAAACAACAAGATTCCGGAGGCACCCGCCCTCAAGCTATGATTGCAGGCGGGTCGGGTTCTTATTCTTAATATCATAAAAGCAAGGCGAAGCCTCAGTGTGCAGCTGTTTGCGTCAAAACGTCACTGCCGGTTTACTTGTAGTCATTCAATGTTCTCTCAAACGTCAAAAGGCTTGATTTGCAAGACTTTTGCTAATGACGTGAGGTTATTTTTATCATAATTTATAATTTCAAACAGCAGTATCTCCGGCAATCATTTTCATAAGGCGTGTAAGATCTTTTGAATTAACTTTTCCATCACCGTTGATATCAACATTTTCCGCCGATTCGCCGCTGACTCCGGCGATTATTTTCATAAGCCGCGTAAGATCCTTTGAATTAACCTTTCCGTCACCGTTGATATCTCCAATTAAATTTTCATCAGACTTTGTGTCAGGCTCCGTATCTATAGGTTTATCCGTAACAGGCTCTGTTTCTATGGGTTTGGGCTTATCTGTAACAGGCTCTGTATTTGTATCTGTTTCATTTTGAGATTGAACACAAATCGAACCGTATTCTATATAAAAATCTATAGATTCTTCTTTTTTATTACTTGCTTCATAATTCATATTAATATCATATATACCGTCTTTTGCGTCCTGCTTAACTGTAAAACACATCATAAAAAGTATACCGTCATCAAACACTTCTTGAGATGTTTTTGAAACCGTAACATAACTACGAATATATTCACTTCCGTATAAAGCATCATTTCCACATATTACATTATCAAGCAATAACGCATCCTTATCATAATTAAAATTATAGAAATGAGCTGCGCATATTCCGGGATTTCCAGAAATAAATACAGGCACTTTTATCCTATCTCCAGGCAAAGCAGTCACTCTCCCTATTGTAATAACTGCTTTTGACCGATCTTGCTCAGGTAATCTGTATAATAATTCATTTCCGCATTTAGCACAACGAAATAACATATTTCCATCATCTGTCGTGTCTACTTTTGAAAGTACTCCGTCAAAACAACCACTACTCTTATTAACTGTAATATTTTTTAAGTTTATACATCCGTCAAAAGCATTACACGAAATTCTACTTAAAGAAGCGGGTAACGAAACGCTTTTTAAAGAAATACAACCAGAAAAGGCTTTATACTCTATTTGAGAAACTTTATCCGGAATTACAACTTCCTCAAGCAAATTACAATTTTCAAATACGTACCTATCGATTTTTTCTATGGCAGAGGACATCTTTACCTTTTTTAATGAGTTACATCCGTCAAATGCACGACTACCAATAGAAATTATACTATCCGGCATTGTAATATCCGTAACAGCCGCACAATTTCGGAATGCATTAGACGATATTTCCGTAACCGGATATCCCTCGATAGTATCAGGAATTATGACATTGAGATATCCTCCTACATATTCGTTAATAGCTATACTATTATTCTGTTTGGAATATAAAAAATTCTTTGAATCCGTTACTGTGCCAATATCCGAAGCAGCATTCAATCCAATAATAGCACACAAGCTCAAGGCAACTGAAAGAAAAACAGATAAAATATAAAATTTTTTCATTTGTAACCTCCATTATTTAAGTTTTATCATACAAAAAAATACAGTTAAATCATGCATGCCTACCGTATAATTTGATTATATCATACATTTACCAGCTTTGCAACAATTTAGAAAAAAAAAAAACAAAAAAAATTTACATTTATGCGTTCTTATAATAAAATAAGCCTTCTTCTAAAATTAGAAAAAGGCTTTCTCATATATTAGTAAAATAAAATTACAAAAAATATATCTTTCAATCTTAAAATTTAACTCAATTTTTTTTTAAATTCCGAAACAATTCCTGCTACTTGGCAATGTCGCAAAGCTTTACCGGCGTTTTATCCGATTCGATCATCGGCATGCCCGGATCATCAAATCCGGCTGTAGGAGCCGCCCACCGAACAGCATTTGCAATGATCTGAAGCACGGTAGGATCATAGTACGCAGGGCATGTTTCATGACCTGGCTGAAAATAGAATACCTTACCCATGCCGCGGTAAAAGCAACAGCCCGAGCGAAGGAAATTTCCTGTTTCAAACCAGCCGCCGAATACGACCTCATCGGGCGATCCGATACAAAAAGGCTCGGAATAGACCTCTTCTGACGGAAGATGCAGATACGGAGGTATTCCTTTCGCGATCGGATGCTGCGGAAGCAGCGTCCAGAGAATCTCATTCACATTATCTCCCCATGATATCGAACCTGTTGTTCCGACAAGACGGCAGAACGGCTTCGAGCAATGCGAAGAATGAAGTGCGATAAAGCCCATTCCCTTTCTTCTTACGCGATCGCATATACGGTCAACAAGAGAATCCTCCACCATATTATGACGGAAATGGCTCCACCATATCAGAACATCGGTATTTTCAAGAAGCTCGTCAGGAAGTCCCTGATCAGGCTCATTCAGATCCGCAATCCGTATTTCAAAATCGTCATTCGAAGCAGCAAGACCGTCGGCAAGCGCGGCATGCTGACCTTTCGGATACATTTCGGTAATCTCGTCAAGTATTTTTTCGGCACCGTATTCGTGCCATATAGTAACTCTGATCTTATTCATTTTTATTCCTCTCATCATCTGCATCTGATACATAGAAAAACATACGCACCGCTGCAGTCATCCGCCGCGGTGCGCATGCTGCGCTATAATATTATATCATAAAAGCAAGGCGTAAGCCTTGATACGCAGCAAAGCTGCGTCAAAACGGCGCAGACGTTTTGCTTTTAGTCATTCAATGTTCTCTCAGGCGTCAAAAGACTTGCTTTGCAAGACTTTTGTTAACGCCGTGAGGTTATTACATCATATTATAAAATTACTTTTTTTCGTTATTATCCTTAACGATACCGAGATCCTTTGAAAGCCAACCTATGCAGGGCATACCGGGATCCTCGAATCCGGCTGTAGGAGCCGCCCAATAGATAGCGTTGGATATGATTTTAATAACATTCTCGTTGTGAAAAGAACGGCATGACTCATGGCCGGGCTGGAAATAGAAAATCTTACCGAGCCCGCGATAGAAGCAGCAGCCTGAACGAAGGATATTTCCTGTCTCAAACCAACTTCCGAATACGATTTCATCAGGATTTCCGACACAGAAAGGCTCGGAATAAAGCTCCTCAGAATCGAGATGTATGTATGGGGGAAGCCCCTTTGCGATTGGATGCTGCGGAAGCAGTGTCCACATAATCTCATTTACATTATCTCCCCATGAAAGAGAGCCTGTAGTTCCGACAAGAGCGCCGAAAGGCTTCGAAGCATGCGCGGAGTGAAGCGCGATAAAACCCATTCCGTTTCTTCTTACACGATCGCATATACGTGCAACAAGAGCGTCGTCAACTTCGTGATGACGCATATGTCCCCACCATAGAAGAACATCCGTATTGTTAAGCACTTCATCAGGAAGTCCCTGGTCGGGATCGTCAAGGGCCGCAAGACGTATCTCAAAATCCGGATTAGGATCAAGATACTTTTTTATAGTAGCGTGAAGACCGTCCGGATAAATAGCGCGGACTTCATCGCTGTGCTTTTCGTGTGTAAATTCATTCCATATTGTTACTCTGATCTTGCTCATTTTTATCCTCCAAAGGATTAAATTATATTTTATCGGTATAATTCCGATAAATCAAAAATAAATTACCGCGCAGCCGGAAACCACAAAGCTTCCGGCTGCGCGGCGTGGTCCTGCTGAATGCTCCTTCCGGAGCTTTGTTCAGATGTTAAGCCGGCATTACTGCGCCGATAGATAAGCCGATCCCGAAGCGATAGGAATAGCTATACCTTAAATAAAACCGATTTATATACGGCAAAATTTTTTACGGAATCAGTGGACAATGCATCTCTCTGTGTCTTTATCAAAGATATGAACTCTTGATATATCAACACCGACCTTAACCGTATCGCCTGCTCTTGCAGTAGAGTGAGGAGATACGCGTGCAATAAGATTCTGCTCGTCAACAACGAGATAGAGATATATCTCAGCGCCCATAAGCTCGGTAACTTCGACATATGCATCAAACGTAGCGCCGTCCCTTGCCGCAACAACGTCGGGATCCTCTGAGATACACTCAGGACGGATACCGATAATAACCTCTTTGTTCGCATATTCCTTAAGTGCAGGGTTCTCAGCTTTTTCTTTAGGAAGCTTAAGCGATACATTTCCGAACTCTACAAACATATCATCGCCCTTATTTGCAAGCGTGCAGTTGATAAAGTTCATCTGAGGTGTTCCGATAAAGCCCGCAACGAAGATGTTTACAGGCAGATCGTAAAGGTTCTGAGGAGTATCGACCTGCTGGATTATGCCGTCCTTCATAACAACGATACGAGTAGCCATCGTCATAGCCTCGACCTGGTCATGCGTTACGTATACAAAAGTTGTTCCGACCTTCTTATGAATCTTTGTGATCTCTGTTCTCATGGCAGCGCGGAGCTTAGCATCGAGGTTCGAGAGAGGCTCGTCGAGAAGGAATACCTTAGGCTCGCGGACTATAGCGCGTCCGAGAGCAACACGCTGCTTCTGACCTCCGGAGAGAGCCTTCGGACGTCTGTCAAGAAGGTGTGTGATATCGAGGATACGTGCAGCTTCCTCAACGCGGCGCTTGATCTCCTCCTTCGGAGTCTTGCGGAGCTTAAGTCCGAAAGCCATGTTATCGAAAACCGTCATATGCGGATACAGAGCGTAGTTCTGGAACACCATCGCAATATCTCTGTCTTTCGGAGCAATATCGTTTACGAGACGGTCGCCTAT
>CALGZV010000171.1 GCA_937934385.1 uncultured Clostridia bacterium
TGACTGCACATAATGAAATTAGCAGCCAATGAATCATTTTTCTCCGCGTGGCTTTTCTTTGTGCCAGCTGCAAGTTTATCACCTCCAATTTTTCGGAAATTGCTTTTAAATCATCCGCTTTCGATTCTTCGGTAACAGATTCTCCAAGTAAAGTGCTTACAGGCGTTTCAAGCGCTTCCGACAGAGAAATCAGCATATCTGAATCAGGAACTGATAATCCTTGCTCCCATTTTGAGATTGTTTGCCGCACGACATTTAACTTGACAGCCAGTTCCTCTTGCGAAATTCCTTTTGATTTTCGGATTGTTTTAATATTTACATTTAGCATAAAGAATCGCCTCCTTTCTCTCAATCGTTGTCTCTATTATAGGAGAAACTTCCCGTTGCTGCAAGCAACGTATATTAACATTCAAGATTTATCTTTTAATTTTAACGAAATAATATTACAAAAAGAACGTATATTTTAAAAAAACGATTACTTCCGGTTCTTTAATAAACATTTTCGCAAAAACGTAAAAAAGCTGCTACAAAGCGCTCTCATGGCAGCTTTAAAACTCTATTTGAAATTGCAATAAGACTGATAAAACACAGAATAAGGTTTTGCAGACGAAAAGAAAGAACGCTGACTTTGTATCAAAATCAGCGTTCTTATTTGGCGGAGAGGAAGGGATTCGAACCCTTGTGGGGTTGCCCCCAAACGGTTTTCAAGACCGCCTCGTTATGACCACTTCGATACCTCTCCGGATATATATTCGCGAATTAACATTGATCAAATATAAATGCAAGTCACAGAAATAGTCGATGAGTATATGATACCATATGAAAGAGGAAATGTCAAGGTGATATGGAAAAAAACTTATTTTTTTTGAATTTCCTATTGCAATAAAGCCGGTTTTATGATATCATATTAATACTGTCTGTATTTTAGGACATTTATTATAGTATTAAAAGGCAAGTACCCCCTACATTTAATAATAAAATAACTTACAAAATGATAATATCGTTTTCAGGAGGATAATCTTAATGAACACTTTGAATATCGTACTCGGAATTATACTTTTAGTTTTTGCTGTCTTTCTTGTTATAGCGGTTCTTATGCAGTCCGGTAAATCGCACAATCTGTCGGGAACCATTGCCGGCGGAGCCGATTCATTTTTTGGAAAAAGCAAGGGAAAGACCGTTGACAGAGTTCTTTCAAAGCTTACGACTGTTGTTGCTGTAATTTTTGCGCTTCTTGTAGTTGTAATTTATGTTATTCAGAAAGATACTGTAGTGACAAAAGATAATTATATAGATGATTATCTTAACAATCTTGCTTCCGGTACCTCTGAGGTCACTGATGCGAATACTTCAGCAGTAACCGAGGCGGCAACTGAGGCTGAGACAATCGCAAACGAAACAGTTGCTTCCACAGCAAACTGACGGACAAACTCAAATAAAAAATGAAAAAGCACCGGCGTATTTAAAATACGCCGGTGCTTTTTGTCTGAAAAAATATCACGATGCACCGGCGACGCTTACCCGCGAAGATGATATTCCGTACAGTGAGCAAACAAGGTCTATGACCTTCATCTGAATATCTGCGTTTCCTCCGCCCACACATACCACAGCAGCTCCGCTTACTTTCGGCGGATGCTCCTGAAGAAGAAGCGGAGTCCGTCCGGAATAATTAGAAGCTTCATAGACATATTCGCTTCCGGATTCGAAGGTCAGCATCACACGTGCGCTTCTGACCCCGTCGATCGCATTCAGAAGAGCGGACACGCGCGATTCCTCTGCTTCCTTGTATTCTGCAAGCGTACTTTCAGAGCGTTCCGATATATCCGTTTCAGCGGATTGCTGTCCGCTTCCGGAGCTTTCGGAAAGCGCTATACATAGTATTCCGCAGATAAGGCCGACTGAAATAAACGTAATTCCTTTTATATTTTTGATCTTTTTTATACTTTCAAGAAGCTTCATCGACGTACACCGCCTGTACCGTTTCGCATCCTGTGATCTCCTTTACATATTCCGTTATCCTGTCGGAGCCGTATATTCCCGACCGTTCAGACAATCTGACCTCTATTCCCGTTATTTTAATATCCGATTCCTCCGAGGCATCTATTTCTACAATTACTGATACCCCGTCATCGGTAAGCAAAAAACGTTCACATATACACTGTTTCAGCTTGCTTTCAATACCGGCTTTCCCGGCCTCTATCAGCGTATTAGAAGTATTGCCGTATGTTGCTGTGTATGCACTGTTTTCGCCGCTGTCAGCAAGTGTCTGAAGTCCGTCAAGCAGCTGCGGTATTCCGCTGAACGCACGTACTGCCGGCGCTATAATAACTATGAGCGTAACAAGAGATACAACATATTTAACATACTTTTTGGTCGATCCGACCGGAGCAAATATATCGGCAATACCCGCAGCAAGCGAAACTGCAAACACCGAGTAGAGCCATCCGTTTAAAGCAGACATTCCTTATCATCCCGCCTTTTTGTAACCTGTAAAGTCATACTGTAACTGCGCAAGAGCTTTTTACAAGAAGCGTAACGCTGAAAATAAACATTATCGAGCATGCTGCTATTATCGCAAGAGCATATCCGATCATACCGTACATCTCGTCTATCATACCGCGCTCTTTATCGCATCCTAATATTTGTGCTGTTACCGAGGCGATCCGGAGCGCAAGTCTGTGCATAAGAAGTGACAGTATTATCGGAAGAACTATAAGGACTATAACTATGACTGAAAAAAATCCTGCGGTACTTTTTACCGTTCCGATTCCGCCTACGACCGCTCTCATAGCTTCTCCTGCCGCTCCGCCCACAACCGGTATCAGATTTGAAACGGCAAATTTAATTGTTCTTGACGCTGCGTTGTCTGCTGACAGTGCAAGCTTATTCTGATATCCCATGACGAGGGTAAAAAGCACCATAAGAAAAGAAAGCCCTGTTGTAAATACTCCCCGTATAAATGAACTTATTCCGTTTAAATTTATACCGCTGCTCACACATGTCAGTATTGACAGACCGAAGCATATGCGCAGTACCGGATACAGACAGTAGGAACATACCGCTTCTATCAATGTAAAAACCGTGGTCATAGCGGCATTGTTGGCTGCTGCCGCCGTGTAATTTCCACCGGCTGCGTAGAGAGAACCCATGACAGGCAAAAGTGCGCTCATAAACAGTGTAAGCCTGTCCAGTGCCGCTGCTGCCTCGTCCCAAAGGCGCATGACTGTATGTATCAGAGGAAGTGCAACACAGATCGTCGATATATATACACAGGAAGCTGATAGTGATTCGCTCGATATACTGTCTGATATACGGTGAACGACCGATGCGAGTATCACCGTTCCGCAGAGAAGTGCAAGATCTGACAGTACAGGGCCAATGGTTGACAACAGTATTTTTGCAGCGCACCTGATCAGAAAAGGCGTATCTATATTTTCTGCTGACAATTCGCCGTTTGCATAGGAATCGTCCGGAAAATATTCAAGCACGTCAGCCGGAATTTCCGAAAGCAATGCGTTAAGCTCTTCCCCGCTTTCGTATGCATAACAGCAAAAGGTACAAGATAATGTGAGCAACGCTGTGAAAATTACGGCTGCAAATATCATAAAAAATCGTTTTTTAGGCTTCTTTATCTTTAAAATTTCCATTTCATGCCGTCCTGACTCATACAACTGTGAGTTTTCTTTATTACATCATGAGACTGCGTGTAATATCAAGCAATTCAGTTATAAGCGGTATGCTCATTACAAATATCTCCGCTTTTCCGATAAGTTCTATCTTCGATGCTATCGAGCTTTCTCCGCTGTCGCGGCATATATCAGCTGTACTCTGTGCAAGAATACCGACGCCCAGCGATTTTATCATTATGCCTATATGCGGAGAAAAATTGTCAAAAGCTTCTCCGCCGATGCTGTCTGCAAATGTGCCGAGCAGCTCCGTTGCCGGAGAAAAGCACGTCAGTGCGCACGAAAAAAGAATAATTCCAGTACCTATAGTCATAATAGATGAAAACTCAGGTCTGAGCTGCTTGAGCGTCACTATGAGCATTACTGAAATTATTGCAATTCCGCAAAGCCTTACCGTATTCATACTCCAAACAGCGTCCGTATCGTTCCTACCAGTGAGGCTATTTCCCCAACCAGCATAAGAAGTACGATAACGATTCCGGTGACCGACACCAGCATAGCCATTTCATCCCGTCCGGTCTTGTTCAGCACCTGATATAAGACGCTTACTATAAGTCCGACTCCGGCAACCTTCAAAATAAGTCCCGTATCCATATATACATTTTCCTTTTTGTTTTATTTTAAATAAGAAGAATTACAAGCATCATTCCGAGCCCGGCTCCAAGTGAGGTATGGAGTCTGGTTTTTTTCGGAAGCTCCTCCCTCTGTAAAGCGCATGCTTCGGACAAAAGCTCCTCCAGAAAGCTGCATCTTGATATAAGCTCTTCGGAACAACAGCACCCGAGAGTGCTTCCGAATTCGATAAGTGCCGTATATATTCCGTCATTTAATGACAGTTCTTTGCGCAGTTTACGTACGGCGCAGCAGAATGAATTGTTTTTGCCGTATCCCCCGTCATCTCCGGGAATATCATTTCTCAGTATTTGTGTGAATCCGCATTCGTCAAGCTCACGGCACGAAAAGTTATTATAAATATCCGACAGAGGCGAAGAAAAGTATTCTATCTGCCTCTTTATGTGCCCTACAAGTGACAGAAGTCCCTCGAGACGCGCAAGCTTTGCTTTGTCTTCCGATGCGAGACGGAATCCTGCTCCTGCCGCACAGATGAATACAACACATATGAGTATCAGTTTAACAGCGCCTGTCATACCGTTTGAAGCACTGTTTTTGAAGGGTTGTTTATATCGTTTATATTGAATTTGAGTCCGCCCTGAGCTGATTCATCTCTGGTTATACCGATATATTTCATAAACACGCCGTTCTCATACAGCATTTTTACCGGTGTACGCCTGAGAAGCTCATTCATGTTTCCTGCGTGTGCGGAAGCAATCAGGGGAACACCACTGTTCTGCGCCGCAAGGATTGCACGTGCTTCGTCTGCACCTCCTATCTCATCACATATGATAAGCTCAGGAGAAAGCGTTCTGGTTGCCTGTTCGATCCCTTCTGCTTTCGGATATCCGTCGAGAAGATCAATAAGTGTACCGCTCATTGCCTCATCATCACGGAACTCTCCGCGGCTGTCGATAACGGCTACTCTCATCGGTAATGTACCTGACGAGGCACGTATCGCTATATCACGCAAAAGAGTCGTTTTCCCTGAGCATGGCGGACCGTAAAAAAGTGCGCCGCCGGCGAAATTTGTCCGCTTTAGTGTATCATATATTCCGTCAGAAGATCCCGAAATTCTGTAAGCAATACGTATGTTAAGCGATGTGATCTCTCCTATATTGGTAATGAGCATATCTCCGTCGCGCTCGCGTTCACATACTGCCTTGCCGCAAAGTCCCACCCGGCATCCATCCGGAAGCTTTATGTATCCTTTTTTTATAGTTACAGTATGACTGTGCATAGAATTTTCGGTGAGCCTTGCAATTACACAGGCAAGCTCCGAACGTGAACATGCTACAGGCAGGGGAATATTTCTTCCGCTGCTGAGAGTTACAGATGCCTGTCTGTCTCGGCGCAATCTCAATTCAGTTATAAACTCTCCTTTTTGTGTCGGAAAATTATCTGATAATGAAAGTTTTACTCTTTCCGTCAGTCTTGCAGGAAGATATCTGTATATTTCCTCAAATGACGTTATCATTTTTCTGCCATCCTTTCCGCCGCGCTATACAGATTCTGCTGTTTTTTTACAGATCATTCAGTCCCGCGGCTTTCCGCTTCTGCTCAGTGCAGGGCGGAAATATATTTTTGTATCTCCGAAAATGCTCTCGTGTTTAAATTCTATGTGCATGTCCTCTGTTATATGACTGTATCGGTAATTTTAAGAACGGTAAAAAACGGTTCTTATTTTTATTTAAAAAAAGTTTTTTCATGTTTAAAACACAATATATAGTGTCTATTTTAAAAAATGACCACAATATATTGTGTTTTAGGTATTGACAAGTGCGATTTGATATGATATAATAACCTCACGACGTAAACCGAAGCCTTGCTTTTATGATATAGTCCGGAAGCGGTAAATATGAGAAATTAAAGAGCTTCGGACACAAGAAAAGAATTAAGTAAAATTAAAATATATCTTGAAAAGGAGACCCATAGTAATGTATAAGGTTATAAAAAGAGACGGTAAAGAAGTTGATTTTGATCTCAGCAAAATCAGTGTTGCTATTAAAAAAGCATTTGATGCACTTCAGAAGCAGTATAACGATAACATTATAGATCTGCTCGCGCTCAAGGTTACCGCAGACTATGAGCCTAAGATCGAGGACGGAAAAATCGGTGTTGAGATGATTCAGGACAGTGTTGAGGATGTTCTGGTTCAGGCAGGATATGCCGATGTAGCGAAATGCTATATTCTCTACCGTAAGCAGCGTGAAAAGATCCGCAACATGAAGAATACCATGATCGACTATAAGGATACGGTAGATCAATACATGCATGCACATGACTGGCGTGTAAAGGAGAATTCTACCGTAACGTATTCGGTAGGCGGACTTATTCTTTCCAACTCCGGTGCGATAACAGCGAACTATTGGCTCAGCGAGATCTACGATCAGGAAATAGCAGATGCTCACAGAAACGCTGATATGCACCTTCACGATCTTTCGATGCTCACAGGATACTGTGCAGGATGGTCTCTTAAACAGCTTATAAAGGAAGGACTCGGCGGAATTCCAGGAAAGATCACCTCATCTCCTGCAAAGCACCTTGCTACACTCTGCAACCAGATGGTAAACTTTCTCGGTATAATGCAGAACGAGTGGGCAGGCGCTCAGGCGTTTTCGTCATTCGACACATACCTTGCGCCGTTCGTAAAGGCGGATAACCTTTCCTATGACCAGGTAAAGAAGTGCATCGAATCCTTCATTTACGGTGTAAACACTCCGAGCCGTTGGGGTACACAGGCTCCGTTCTCTAACATCACACTCGACTGGACGGTACCGAACGACCTTGCAGAGCTTCCCGCAATCGTCGGCGGCAAGGAAATGCCTTTTAAATATAAGGATTGCAAGCCGGAAATGGATATGGTCAATAAAGCATTTATCGAGATCATGATCGACGGAGACGCAAACGGCCGCGGATTCCAGTACCCGATTCCTACATATTCTATAACAAAGGACTTCGACTGGTCCGAAACCGAAAACAACCGTCTTCTCTTTGAGATGACCTCAAAATACGGCACACCTTATTTCTCGAACTATGTAAACAGCGATATGGAGCCGAGTGATATCCGCAGTATGTGCTGCCGTCTGAGACTTGACCTTCGTGAGCTTCGTAAAAAATCCGGCGGATTTTTCGGAAGCGGCGAGTCTACAGGCTCGATCGGTGTTGTAACACTTAATATGCCCCGCCTTGCATATCTTTCAAAGGATGAAGAGGACTTTTACAAGCGTCTTGACCGTCTTATGGATATTGCGGCACGTTCGCTTAAGACAAAACGTACTGTAATTTCAAAGCTCCTTGAGCAGGGACTTTATCCCTATACAAAGCATTATCTCGGAACGCTTGATAACCACTTCTCAACGATCGGTCTCGTCGGAATGAACGAGGCATGCCTTAATGCAAACTGGATCCGTAAGGACATGACGGATAAGACCGCTCAGAAGTTTACAAAGGAAGTTCTGGGTCATATGCGCGAGCGTCTCTCCGATTATCAGGAGATGTACAAGGATCTGTATAACCTTGAGGCTACTCCGGCAG
>CALGZV010000172.1 GCA_937934385.1 uncultured Clostridia bacterium
ACGGTCCTCTTTACAGAATGTCTTCGCTCGGTCTTATTTCATCTCACAAAGAGATGGCGGGCGAAAAAAGATTTCGCATGTATTATCATATTGAAGATTCCGGTCTTAAATATCTTGCATACGGCGAAGAACAGATAAATTATGTTTTCTCCGGAGTAATGAGCCTTCTTAACTGGGATAAAAAATAAAAAACTAATAAACTCTGACATGTCAGCGGGGACAGTCTGTTCCCGCTGACTTTTTATTTTTATTTTTATTAATATATTTTTCAGCACATACCAATATAAAAAATTTTAGCTGCATACTTTTCGTAAAAAGCATTGCTGCAGTCAAATATTATATTGAAAAATGGAAAATAATATGATATACTAAATATAAATGCAATTTCGGTACAAGCCGGAAACCTCATAAAAAGAAAGGAAAGCTGCGAGCATGACTCACGCAAATGAAAAGCCGTCATATGAATTTCTTGACGCTTCAAAAGAAATAAAGATAACAAAATATAATACAGCTACACCGTGGATGAACTACCTCAGTAACGGCGTATTCCACACAATGATATCACAGGCAGGAGGCGGAGTTGCCTTCTACCGTTCGCCTCAGATATGGCGCATCAACCATTACCGTTTCTTCCACCTGCCTACCGACAGAAGCGGATTCTACGTTTATATTAAGGACGGAGATCATATATTCTGCCCGACCGCAGAGCCTGTATCTGAAAAGCCCGAAAAATGGAGCGCAACACACGGTATGGGATATACCATATTTGAAAGTAAGCACCGCGGAATAAAAGCCGACCTCCGTTTCCATGTCGGATACAAAGAAAATGCGCTCATATGGGAACTCCATCTTACCTCCGATACCGACCGCAAAATCAAGGTATTTCCGTACGTCGAACTCGGAATGATGGAATTCATGCGCGAACTTCAGTGGCAGTGCTACAACAAGCATCAGCTCTCGGTTTACAGCCTTGACGACATTCTCGTATATAAGTACGGCGTCGAAAATCAACCGCGTCCCGACGAAACTCCTCTGATATATTTTGCAGCCGATTGCCCAGTAACCGGCTTTGACGGTGACCGCGACGAGTTTGTCGGCACCTATCGCAGTGAGGAAAATCCGATCGGTCTTGAGCAGGGCTGCACAGGCTCTACCCTTGCAGGCGGAGATCCCTGTTTTGCATTTGAAACAGATATCGAACTTAAAGCCGGAGAGGAAAAACGCATCTGCTTCTTCCTCGGCGCTGCAATGACCGATGAGGACATAAAGGAATCGGTTGCACACTGCCGTGAAAATGACTTCGTAGATTCCTCATTTGCAGAACTCAAAGAAAAATGGAATGAATATCTTTCCAAGTACAGCTGCGAGCTTCCCGATAAAAACGCAGAGCGTATGATCAACATTTGGAATCCTTATCAGGCAGAGCGTAACTTCCAGTTCTCACGAAATCTCTCATACTATGCGACCGGAACATTCCGCGGCGTAGGATTCAGAGACACCGCTCAGGATATTCTCTCAATGATTCCGTTCGATACAGCACGTTCGAGAGAAAAGATCGAGCTTCTGCTCACTCAGCAGTACGGCGACGGACATGTAAACCATTACTTCTTCCCGACGGAAGGATATGATCCGGTCACTACCGTACATTCCGACGACCATCTCTGGATCGTTCACACAGTATATCAGCAGCTCGTCGAAGAGGGCAGCACCGAATTTCTGAATAATAAGGTAAGCTACTACGACGGAGGAGAAGGCACTGTCCTTGAGCATATCAAGAAGTCGATCGACTTTACACTTAAAAATATAGGTGCAAACGGATTCCCGCTCATGCTCCGCTCAGACTGGAATGACCAGCTCTTCCGCGTATGCCGTCAGGGCAAGGGCGAAAGCATCTGGACGGCAATGCAGTTTGCTCTCGTTCTTAAAGATATGGCCGCAATATGCGAGCTGATCGGCGAGGACGGATCAAAATACACCGAAATATACGAGCAGCAGAAAAAGAATATCAACGAAAAAGCATGGGACGGCGAATGGTTCTGCCGCGCCATTATGGATAACGGAAGATATCTCGGTTCAAAGAATGAAGAGCAGGCAAAGATCTGGCTCAATTCCCAGACATGGTCGGTAATATCCGGAACTGCAGAGGGCGAGCGCGGAAAAACAGCTATGGAAAGCGTTCACCGCATACTCAACACACCTATGGGAATCAAGAAGATTGATCCGTCGATCGACGGCTATCCGTCAAAGGAGGATCCTCTTACAAACTACAGCAAGGGCTGCGGTGAAAACGGAGCTATCTTCTGCCACGCGAACACATGGGCTATAATCGCCGAATGCATGCTCGGCAACGGAGACCGCGCATATGAATACTATAAGGAGCTTCTCCCGATGGAAGCGCAGGAGCGCGTCGGTGAATGGAGATACAAAGCTGAACCTTATGTATATTCCTCAAATATAATGGGACCGGAATCGCTTCATTTCGGGCTTGCAAACGTAAGCTGGCTTTCCGGAACCGCCGCATGGATGTACATCGCCGTAACGCAGTACATGCTCGGCGTAAGAGCGCAGTATGACGGACTTCTTATAGATCCCTGCATGCCCTCAGAGTGGAATGAGGTAACACTGAAGCGCAGCTTCCGCGGAACAGTATACAATATCACTCTTAAACCGACAGACGGAGAGGCATACTTCGAGGAAAACGGCGAGAAAACAGTTGCTTCTGTAATTCCCCACATCGCAGGTAAAGCAAGCCGCGACATCACATTCTACTATACTAAGAAATAATTTAAATTTAATAATTACAAAAGCTGAAAGACCGCAGTTGCTCCGGTATACCGGAGCAACTGCGGTCTTTGTGTCAAATCAAATCTGCCAAATATCAGGCAAGTACGGTAACGCGGTCGATCTTACCGCTTCTTCCGAAGATCTCCGCACTTATATCCGACGGGAGAATGCCGGACTTTATCCCGGCCGTACTTCCGTCACGGTATGATACGGTTATTGCAGAAGTATGAGAATCTGCGCTGCCGCTCTTTATATATATTACAGGCGTCTGGCAGAACGAGAAGGCAAAAGAGCCGCTGTCAAGTTCTATATACTCGGATTCGCCGCTTTCACGTATAAACTCAAATTTTGCAGGTGCGTCAAGGTATTCGTTTTCCCGGACGATCGAAGTATCGAACCTTATGCATCCGTTTTCGGGAATAACTCCAAGCTCCCCGAAACGAGTTATGATCTCCTCCTTGACCTGTCCGGTCATACCCGGCTGCTTCGCACCTCCGCCGAAAGGCGTGTGTGAATATGCATCCTGAGGGAATGCACCCCAAACCGACGGAGATTTATAAAATCCGAGTCCGGCTCTTACAGAGTAATACTGCTTACCGAGACGTTCCGCATCAGCTTTATCTCCGTGAGAAAGCGCATCGAAATAGCTTTCCTGCGCGCTGACAAGCAGCTTGGAATTCTGATGCCAGTATATGGAGCCTATACCCTCGTATTTATACATGATCTGCGAGCGTCCGGTAAATTCGAAATGTCTGAACATTTCCTCAAATATTTTTATAACAGCCGATGCCTCAAGGCTTGCTTCAGTTTCAAGTTCAGGATCGGCACAAAGCTTTTCAAGTGCCGCGCGCAACTTTGGCTCAAAGGTAATTTCGGGAGCAAAACGAATATTGCCGAAAGCGTCCTTTACAAAAAGATCTCTGTTTCCGTGAGCTATAAGCTTTTTGACAAGTGCGGAACCTGATACAAAGCTCTCCGGAACAATATTTCTCTCCATGAAACGCGCCGTCATTCTGACCGGATACAGATAGAAAGAATCATCCCTCTCAGAATAAAGCTCACTGTTTTTCATATTTTCAAGAAGTTCCGCCGCTTCACTTCCGTCAAGTATCCCGCATCCGAGTACAGCTACCTGTCCTTCGAGCATCAGGAACAGATTTTTTACGCCTATCCCGTCACCACTGCGTTCGAGAAGATTATATGAATGATAAAATCCGTCGCTGCGTCTGTTTGCTCTCACCGTATAATCGGTAAAGACGAGCGCAAGCTCTATAAACTTACACAGATCGTCATACGAAAATGCAGTTTTTCCGGTAAATCCGTCCCCGTATACAACCGTTTTATATCGGTCAAATGCATATCCCATATCGCGGGCAAAATTCATGCGGAGCTTTCCGTCAACCGCTCCCGATTCGACCGAAGCACAGTATTTCTCCATAACCGAACGTATATCGCTGAGCCACGTTCCGACCTCATTCGAGATCTCAAACGTTTCATTGCCGTACTGTTCAAACATACGCAAACAGAGAGAAAGATGCCGTCTGAGATGGCAGGCGGTAACGACCGAAAGACCGTATCCGACGATCGCGTTATTAGCGTCGTTCCATTCGGGACGGCGTGTGTTCATCCAGACTCCGCCGCCGACAATAAGATTGGATATTTTAGATGCGATCGGAATTATCAGCTTTTCCGCAAAAGCCGCAGTATAAATTTTTCCGTCTTTTATCAGCAAACGGTAATCTCCGCCGAATTTTGCAGAATTTTCACGTAAAACCCTGTTCTTTTCGGCATTAAGAAATATAGTATCTTTGGGATTTTCAAGCATTTTATCAAACTGTGCGATCTCGTAAGGTACATCCGCATACGAAAATGAATCACAGGCTATAAGACGTTTCAGCGCCTCGGTATCATATTTTCCGAGCCACTGGATAAGCCTTGAAAGATATATGATCTGATGGTCTCCCCAATATCCCTGAGAGCTGTTGGGATTGCCGGGCTCTGCAACCTCCCAGTCGATACCGTCACGCGTTATACGGTACGGGTTATAACCGTCTGCAGTAGACGCATCAAGAAACGCTGCAATAACACTGTCTATATATCCGGGGAAGCTCAGACACATAGCCTCCCAGTTCTGGAAAATATCACGCCAGTTTCCTTCGTAATTTGTTCGGGGTGTTCCGTCCTCATTTTTCAATACAATGCTGAATTTATTCCACGGTCTCGAAGGATCGCCGTGTCTGCGTGAAAAGCTTATCGGAAGATATTCAAGCGAAAGACGTATAAGATTTTTGTTTCCGGTCTCGCGCGCTCTTTCTTTAAGCTGTCCGATTGTTTTCACACCGTCAGTCACGCGGTCAATAAGCTCCGTATTTTCATTATAAAATACGGAGTTTCTTGTTTTTACAAAGTCGATAAAATCTGCCGTGTCGATCCCGTATCCATGCAGGAACAGTCCTCCGCGCATATTGTTGAACATGACATTGCTCATATGGTGTACCGACGCCATACGGTTTCCGGTACACTGAAGTCCGTCAGCTTTTGCAATTATGCTCCGAATCTCATGTTCCGAAGCAGCAAGAGCTGCATCAAGGTCGCTGCTCGGAATTCCGCGTGCAATAATGCTGACCGCCTCCTGAGACAGTCCTACGTCCGAAACTGTTCTCCACTGCTTTCTTTCGCCTGATTTGAGCGAAAGCTTAAAGTTCAGAAGGAAACAGCCTCTGTCGCCGAGATTTATATCGCTCTTTTCGATATTTCCGCGAACAAAGCCGTCGAGCGCCTTTTCCGAAAGACAGATATCACAGTCAAAATCGGCATCGTACCAGGCAATATTGCACTTAAGCATCTCCTCCGGCTCAGGCATATCGTTTATCGCGGAAGTCAGCGCAAACACGGCGGTATGATCGCCTACAATTTCTGATGACTTGTATGCATCGCCGAGACAAGGCCACTCGAGCTGAAACGCCGATCTTATACCGTAAGGCAGAATATTCAGAATTCCGTCTATAAGCTCAGCGTCGGCATCCTGCGTTCCGCACTGTAAATAAGCAGTTCTGACAATACCGTATTTATCACAGCTCTGCCAGTGATATCCGAAAGTAAGATCGAGAGTAAGATTATGCTCCTCGAAAATAACTTCATCACCAAGAACACTCTTAAATATACTTCTTTCTACCTCGTAAGGATTAATAAGCGACTCGGTAAAGGGCTGCCAAAGCTTCACAGCTCCGTTACGGTTTACTTTTATCAAGGTCTTTGCGCCGGTATCTGTGCTGTGGCACATACGGTCCTCTGTCAGATAAGGAAAATATGCGTACTCCGCGCTCTGCCTTCCTGCCGTAACTCCGCCGTTTGATGACAGATAAAACCATATATCATT
>CALGZV010000173.1 GCA_937934385.1 uncultured Clostridia bacterium
CTGAACTGGGATATCCTTCAAGCCACACACGTTCATGCCCGTACAGATGTGCCGCAGAGCTGCTCACCTTAACCTTTATCAGATCGGCATATCTGTCAGGCGTATCGTTTCCCGGCGCAGTAAAATATTTCAAAGCCCGGAAATAATCCCCGTATTCTGCGGGATTATATCCTCGTGAACACTGATCGCAGCCGTAAATAAGCCCTCTGCTGCGATGAAACTCATATATAGGTTCAAAGTAGCCTTTTTCGACAAGCGACGTGCGTACATCCGCATAATCAAGACGGATTTTAGCGGCATTCTGTTTTCCGCACTCATCGGTGAAAAGTTCGTGTAAATGCGGTATTATATCATAGCCTTTTTTCGCAAGGAATTCAGACTCAAGCCTATCGGACCAGATTTTCGAAAAATCACAGCCTGAGATAAATTCATCCTGAAAGCAGTAATTAAGAACATCGCGAACGTCTTCGTCAAGATGAGACAGAAAGCCCTCGTAAAAAAGCTTACACAGTAACCTGCCCGCGCGCGGATCGGTAACATCTATGGAATCACGGTTTACCTCTGTATATACCTCGACAAGAAAACAGTTGCAGGGTACGCGGAAATCCGCTGTATCCCTGTCTGATGCAACAGGCAATCCTGACGGCGGAATTTCGCAAGAACCGTCATCCACGGATGACACATCCGTTCTGCCGTCTGCAAGCAATATTCTTTCGAGTGAACCGTTTTCCGACACCGGAAGAGTATCTCCGCGTCTGAGCGGTACTCTTTTAAATCTGAGTTCGGTCGCACAAAGTCCTGCATCGTATACAACGCTGTCAACAAAGAAGCCGTTGCCTATCCATCCGAGCGTATAATCGCTTATGCCGACTCCGAGTCCGAGTGACTTTGCCGTATGAAACGTATGATTTACTATAGCCCACCACTTGTCTGTAAACATCGGCGGATCGGAAACATAGGTCTTTCCGAAACCTCCTCCGGTCTTGTCAGGATCGTGTTCCGGACAATAATGACAGAAGTTGATCTGAACTCCCGATACTCCGCCCTCGGCGAGCATGCGAAGCTGCTCATCTATTCTCTCAGTATCGAGAGTATCCCCGTTCCACCAATAAAACGGAACATTG
Organism: uncultured Clostridia bacterium; assembly: GCA_937934385.1. Classification (GTDB taxonomy): domain Bacteria; phylum Bacillota; class Clostridia; order Oscillospirales; family CAG-272; genus UMGS911. Next base: position 1,125 of record CALGZV010000173.1, read on the forward strand.
CCGTAGCCTTTTGGAGGATCAACGAATCCGCTGTATATGCTGCTGTTTTCAAATGTTTTATCCATAAAAATCCTTATATATCTTCAGCCTGATACGGCTGAAATCAAGCAGTTGCAATTTTTTGTATGTATTATTTGCTCATTTGAAGAGATCGTGCCCTTCTTTTACGGCAGGTTTCTTCTCACGGTCGGCATTACTCAAATTAGATCTTTTTTCCGAATTTACAAGTACACCTGCCCCGTCTGTGTTTCCATATGTTTTTTTATGTCCGGAAGCTGCTGTACGGCCTCTGGAATATGCTGTATATATCACATATATTACAACCAAAACTGCAACTATAACAACACAGGTAAGAAAAGAGTCCGACAAAACAAAATTTCCGACCACAGATGAAATATACATCGTTTCGCTTCGGGGTATATCGCTGCGAACAATAAGCTCTACCTTGTCAAGTATCTCATCATTATAACTTATCGTAAGATAACCGACAACATCGCCCTGCTTGAGCGGTGCGTCAAGCTCGTCCTGCTTAAGCACAACAGTATGCTTCATATCGTTTTTGACGTCAATGTCGCCTTCCATGAATACATCGACCGTTTTCTTGGCATAAAGTGCTACCTTATCAAAAGTAGCGGACATCCTGACCGGAACCTCACGGATTATTTCACTTTCCTTTACAACGGTTATATATCCGAAATTCTCATACGCCCAGTCAAGCATAGACGATATAGTTGTAAAGGAATGTATCTCTTCCCCTTCGCTTCCCGATCCCATTGCGACCGCAAGATACGATGTACCGTCATGCTCGGCAACAACGACCGCACAGTATCCGGCGGCGTCGGTATAACCGACATTTATACCGCTGACGTCAGAACGGTAATACTTATCTGTATAATAGCTTGTCATAAATGCGTTCTGAGTGTATACTTTCCTCGTTCCCGAGCGTTCTGTGCCTTTCATCTCAAATTTATACTGCGATGCAACATCATAATACTTATATTGTGTAATGGCGTATTCGGCAAGCTTAACCGTATCTGCAAGAGTTGTAACCATTTCGGGATCGTGAAGTCCGCTTATATTTTTATATACGGTATCGCGCATATCAAGCTCGGCAGCTTTCCGGTTCATAAGTTTTACCGCCTCATCGGTCCCTCCGAAAAGCTCGTATGCAATAACGCTTGCGCAGTCGTTTGCTCCTCCGATGACCACACCGTTTATCATATCACGGAAAGTCACCGTCTCTCCGCTGAGCAAATACAGCTTATTTCCCGTAACTCCGCGAGTCATATCGCTTGTTACGACAATCTCGGTATCCCAATCCTTATTCCAGTTTTCGATAGCTACAAGAGCGAACATTATCTTAACCGTTGAGGCCGGATAAACCTTCAGTTCCGTATTTTTTGAATAAAGCACGCGATCGTTGGTAATATTGCAGAGATATGCACATGTAGTATCGGTAATTACAGGATCTTCAAGCGCACTTATATTTACACCGGTCAATACAAGTACCGGTATAATGCATGCAAAAAGCACAAGCATCACAGTCATGTCGGCAAAACATTTTTTTATTCCGTCGTTTTTCAATGTACGCCCTCCTCCCTGATTTTATCATTCCGCATATAATACCGGATATATTTCCAATGTTTTTAAATGCTTCGGCATCGCAAAACATCATTCAGCACAGAAATTCCGTATAACTTTAAATCACTTATTACCGAATTCCGAAGCCCATCTCCGACACTCGTCAATATTACCATGTACCGCAGCCGAAAGTTCGTCACGGCTCGCAAACTTTTTTTCACTTCTAAGCCGTTTATAGAACAACATTTCGACTGTTTTTCCGTAAAGATCTCCGGAAAAATCCAAAAGATAGCTTTCACATGATATCTGTCCGTCCGAATCCACCGTAGGCTTAACTCCGACATTCGTAACAGCAAAAAAGCTTTCATTGCCGCGTTTATCTGTACCGCCCGGCACTATCCTGCACCGAGTCAGATAAACGCCGTTTTCAGGCACTGCACGTCCGGTATCCGGGATAACATTAGCTGTGGGAAAACCGAGCGTTCTGCCGAGCATCCGTCCGTGAATGACTGTTCCTTTAATAGAATACGGTCTGCCGAGAAGAAGCGCTGCCCTCTCGGTATCTCCGTCTGAAAGCGCTTTTCGTATCTCTGTTGAACTGACCGGAACCGAGCCTACGGTTACAGGAGAAATCACCTTTACCGTTCCGCCGTTTTCCGTCATAAGTTTATACAGCATTTCGGGATTCCCTAAAGCATCTTTACCGAAAGTAAAATTATAACCGCACACGACGGACCGGCAATTCATCTTTCCGATCAGAACGTCATTTATAAAACTTTCAGGAGACATATCCTTTATGTCCTGAAAATCCTGAACAAACGCGTAGGATATCCCCGCTTCGCGGAACAGACGGCATTTCTCTCCGATATCCGTCAGAACCGACGACGGTCCCGTCGGAAGTCCGGAAAGTGTCCAGACCGCGGACTGAAGCATTCCTCCGCTTGCCGAGACAATTTCCGATACAGCACGCAAAAGCTCTGCATGTCCCAAATGAACGCCGTCAAAATTACCGAGCGCGACAGCGCAGAGAGGCGCCTTTTCTATCGGCGTCCCGTCTGCAAGTCTTATTATCTTCATACCGATTATTTTGCCAGATATGCTTTCTGCTCGTCCGAAAGCGTATCTATGCCTGCGCCCATAGACGCGAGCTTCAGTCTTGCAACCTCGCTGTCGATCTCTGCCGGAACCTGATATACCTTATTTTCAAGAGACTTTCCGCTTACAGCAACATATTCAAGACATTTTGCCTGAAGCGCAAAGCTCATATCCATTATCTCAGCCGGATGTCCGTTGCCTGCCGCAAGATTTACAAGCCGTCCCTCTGCAAGCAGATTGATGATTCTTCCGTCCTTCATGCGGTAACCGACTATATTCGGTTTGCGCTGCCACTGCTCTTCTGCAAGTTCCACAAGTGCTGTCTTATCTATTTCAACATCAAAATGTCCGGAATTTGCAAGCAGAGCGCCGTCCTTCATAACTTCAAAATGCTCACGACGGATAACATCGCTGCATCCTGTAACGGTGATAAAGAGATCTCCGAGCTTTGCAGCCTCATCCATTGGCATTACGGTAAAACCGTCCATAACCGCCTCGATTGCGCGTACCGGATCGACCTCAGTAACTATTACACGCGCGCCCATTCCTTTTGCACGCATCGAAACGCCCTTTCCGCACCAGCCGTATCCCGCTACGACGACATTTTTTCCGGCAATAACAAGATTAGTGCTGTTCATTATACCGTCAAGTGTGGATTGTCCGGTTCCGTAACGGTTATCAAACAGATGCTTGCAGTCTGCGTCGTTGACATCTATCATCGGGAAACAAAGCTCTCCTCTTGCCTGTCTTGCGAAAAGGCGGTGTATACCTGTGGTTGTTTCCTCTCCGCCGCCGAGAAGATTCTTTCTGTACGCGGCACATTCTCCGTGAAGAAGATTGGTAAGATCTCCTCCGTCATCTATCATAAGATCCGGGCACACTGACAGTGTCTTTTTAAGGTGCTTTTCATATGTCGCATCATCGACTCCGCGCCATGCATTAACTTCAAATCCGTCCGAAGCAAGCGCTGCTGCAACATCATCCTGCGTAGAGAGCGGGTTGCATCCCGTCACCCATACTTCCGCGCCGCCTGCTTTAAGCGTAAGCGCAAGATATGCTGTCTTTGCCTCAAGATGTATAGACATTGCGATCTTTTTTCCCGCAAAAGGTTTAGTGCGTGAAAATTCCTCATTTATAATATTAAGCACCGGCATATAGCTTTTTACCCAGTTGATCTTATCCCAGCCGGACTGTGCAAGATTTATGTCTTTGATGTCGCTCATCATTTTACCTCTTTCGTATATCTGTCATTGCCGTCTGTTATTCGACAGCTTCACTTATTTTTTATTATAACAAATAATCACTTTATTGTCAACCGCAATACAATGTACAGTAATGCATAAAAGCATGAATATCCGCCCCAGCCGGAGCGGATATTTTACATATATTAATATTCAGTCGGCATATCCGTTCGGATTGCTCTTCTGCCAGTTCCAACTGTCGCGGCACATATCATCGATACCGTATTCGGCTTTCCAGCCGAGCAGTCTCTCTGCTTTGGACGGATCGGAATAGCACTGCGCTATATCTCCGGGACGTCTTTCGGCAATAACATACGGGATTTTTATACCGCTCGCTTTCTCAAAGCTTCCCACAATATCAAGAACGCTGTATCCGATTCCTGTTCCGAGATTTATTATCTCAGTACCGTTATGTTCCACGCAGAATCCGAGAGCCATAACGTGTCCGCGCGCAAGATCGACAACATGAATATAGTCTCGCACACCGGTTCCGTCCGGAGTATCGTAGTCATTTCCGTATACACTCAGATGATCGAGTTTTCCGATCGCAACTTGAGTAATATACGGCATGAGATTGTTCGGAACGCCGTTAGGCATCTCGCCTATCCGGCCGCTCTTATGCGCGCCTATCGGATTGAAATATCTGAGAAGTACCGCCGACATAGACGGACGCGCCTTAACAGTATCCGTAATTATCTGCTCAATCATCCATTTTGTCCAACCATACGGATTTGTACATTCACCGCGTCCGTCCTCCTCCGATATCGGTACACGCTTCGGCGTACCGTATACGGTCGCAGACGAACTGAATATGATATTATTCACTCCGAATTCTTCCATCACTTCAAGCAAGGTAATAGTAGAACCAATATTATTTCCGTAATAAGCGACGGGGTCTCTTACGGAATCACCTACCGCTTTATAGCCTGCAAAATGTATTACAGCGTCTATTTTATTCTGTTCAAAAACGGTTCTGAGCGCTTTCTTATCCGCTACATCTATTTCATATAGCGGCATCTCTTTTCCCGCTATCTCCTGTGCGCGCTTGACAGCTTCCGGAGAACTGTTAAAATAGTTATCTGCAATAACCACGTCATATCCTGCTGCGCAAAGTTCAATTGCTGTATGGATACCGATATATCCGGCTCCTCCCGTTAGTAATACCTTCATATAATTTCTCCTATAATACGCTGCGTCAAAAAGAGACGCAGAGCTTTTTGTCTATATTTACCGATATTAATTATTATACAAAAGTCACAGCGCTTTGTCAATATAAAAAGCACACTTACACCGTAGCTCTTATATTTATAGACAAAGACTTTGTTCTTTTTCAGGCCAAGAAAACTAACGGTATATTTTTATCGTTTTCTCTTTAAAAAAAATAAAAGATATGGTATAATAAGTGCAGAAAGTCTTACTGCATAAGCTTTTACGGCTTTGTCGTCCCGTGCCTTGCACGGTCTGCACAATTGACGGCTTCGCAAAAATGTCCTTGCAAGCAAACATTTTTGCTTCATGGTAGAATTTAATTTATATAACTGACTTTAAAAGGAGACATAGCCTTGCTGAAACGATTTTTGTCATACTACAAGCCGCACAAAATG
>CALGZV010000174.1 GCA_937934385.1 uncultured Clostridia bacterium
TGTCTGAAAGTTCATCGAAAATATCTTTGTAATCATCTGTTGTTTCAATAAACGATATTTTTTTGTATGCATCTATGCGTTGTGCCTGACTTGGAATAAATTTTTCGGGAAGATATGCATCCATTGCAAACGAAACCTTGCATACGTTCTTTTCCTCCTGTTGGATGCCTTTTTCTTCAAGTATAGCTTCATTAAGAAGCTTCATATACAGATCGTATCCGACGCTGTCAATCTGACCATGCTGTTCCGAGCCGAGAAGATTTCCGGCTCCTCTGAGTTCGAGGTCTCTGAGCGCTATTTTAAAACCGGATCCGAACTCGCTGTAATCGCGTATTGCTTCAAGGCGTTTGTCTGCAATATCAGATAAAGCCGAGCCTTTAGGGTAGGTAAGATAAGCATATGCGCGTCGGCTTGACCGTCCGATCCGTCCTCTTATCTGGTGCAGCTGCGACAGTCCCATTTTATCGGCATGCTCCACTATAAGAGTATTTGCGTTAGGTATGTCGACACCGGTCTCTATAATAGTTGTGCTTATAAGAACGTCGATTTCACCGAGAATAAGAGATGACCATATATCTGATATCTGTTCGCGGTCCATTTTACCGTGCGCAAACACAACGCGCGCGTCCGGGACCATTTTTTTTACAGCAGCAGCGGTCTGTTCTATACTTTCTACTCTGTTATGAAGCCAGAATACCTGACCGCCGCGATGCAGCTCTTTTTTTATTGCGTCGGAAAGAATAACCTCGTCGTATTCTAACACGTATGTCTGGACGGGAAGCCTGTCTCCGGGAGCTTCTTCAAGTATAGACATATCGCGTATTCCGCTCATAGCCATGTTTAATGTTCGGGGAATAGGAGTCGCAGTAAGCGTGAGAACATCGACATTTGTTGCCATCTGCTTCAGCTTTTCTTTCTGTGCGACACCGAAACGCTGTTCCTCGTCTATAATGAGAAGTCCGAGATCCTTAAACACAATATCCTTGGATATCATTCTGTGTGTTCCGACGATAATATCTGTCTCGCCGCGTCTGAGACGCCTTAGTGTTTCCGCCTGCTCCTGCTTTGTGCGGAATCTCGAAAGAAGATCGGCATGAACAGGGAAGCCTCTCATTCTTGAAATTATAGTCTTGTAATGCTGCATCGCAAGTATTGTCGTCGGAACGAGTATCGCCACCTGTTTTCCGCATGACACAGCTTTAAATGCAGCACGCAATGCAACTTCTGTTTTTCCGAAGCCGACGTCACCGCACAGAAGCCGGTCCATAGGGCAGCTGTCTTCCATGTCGCGTTTTATTTCAGCTACGGCTGATATCTGACCGTCTGTTTCCTCGTATTCAAACGCGGATTCAAACTGACGCTGTATTTCATCATCCGGTGAAAATGCGAAGCCGGGACGGCGTTTTCTCTGAGCATAAAGAGATATAAGTTCGCGCGCCATCTCTTTTGTTGCTTTTTTTGCACGTGTTTTTGCCTTTCCCCAGTCATGACCGCCTATTTTTGACAGTCTTACTGTTCCGTCCTCAGCACCTGCCCCGATATATTTGGAAAGCATGTCAAGCTTATCCGTCGGGATGTACAGAAGCGCAGATTCATCGTATATAAGCTTTACATACTCGGCAGTAACTCCTCCGTGCGTTATACTTTCAAGTCCCTGATAACGTCCGATTCCGTGTATCTCATGAACAACATAATCGCCGATTTCAAGATCGGCGTACGACATTATACGTTCGCGTGCAGACTTTTTCTTAGTATGCCTGCGTCTTCGGATCGCAGCAGCGCGCGCTCCGGGGGCAGTATTTTCACATAATGACAGAACTGCAAATTTACTTACTGTAAGCTCATATCCGGGCATTGCGATACCGCTGGTTATTATCGGTATACTCTTATCTGAAATATCGGCGTTTTCGTCTGACAATATAACGGAGGGTATACTTTTTTCGGCAAGAAGATTCTGGGTATTCTTTTCCATAACAGAATTGTCGCAAAGAATAACAGTTGTGAATCCGTTTTTTCTGTAGAGCGAAAGATCTTCTGCAAGAAGCTCAAAATTATCTGCATATGAAACAGTATGTTTTGTAAGAAACGAAAACAGATTAGGACTTTTTCCGGCAAGTTCGGTTACAAACGCATCGCAAACAAGACACGGAACCGAATCGGCGAAGAAATCAAAATCCTGTCCCCACTTATTGTAATCGGCATATTTACCGTAAATTTCTGCGTCGGAAATAAGTTCTTCAATTGTTTCTTTGGAACGGAATTCAAACGCTTTTATCCGATCGTTTACAGCCGCATGTTCCTGAATAACAACAAACGGCGTATAATCAAAATAGTCAAGAAGGCAGCATTTTTCATTATATATCAAAGATATATATTTGTCTGCAAAATTAAGATCGTTTCCGGAATCCACCGCTTCAAGTTCAGATCGCAGCATATCAGCAATACGTTCATCACGCGCTCTTTTTATCTGTGCCTCTATCGTACTGTGAAGCATTTCTCTGTCGCCTTCTCCCAGAATTACTTCGCGCGCCGGAGTTATCTCAACACACGCAAGCTTTTCGGTACGGCGCTGTGTGATAATATCAAAATATTCCATTCGTTCAATTTCATCGCCGAAAAACTGTATTCGAACGGGATTTTCACAGTTCGGAGGATATATATCGGCAATATCTCCGCGAACGGCATACTGCCCTGGTCCTTCAACCATATCAACGCGGACATAGCCGTTTTTTATAAGGCAGTTTCCAAGCAGTTCCATCGGAATTTCGCCGCCCTCCGCGATACGGACAGCAGATTCCGAAAGAATATGCGGCGGAACAGTATACTGAAGCGCAGCATCCGGAGTAGCAATTATAATGTCATACCGACCGTGAATTATCGAAGAAAGAGCAGATAAGCGTTCATATTCAAGCTCATGTGAAAATGTCATATTGTGAAAAACAAAATCCCGTGACGGATACATAACAGCGCAGATTCCGCTCTCGCGGCATGCCTCAAAAAACTTCTGGCCTTCTTTTTCATCGGGAACAATCAGAAGAAATCCGTGGCCGAATCTTGCCCTGTAATCCCGCGCAAGCGATATAAGAAACGATATTCTTGCGCCTTCGCATAAACCTGTTGTAACAATTTTTCTCGGATGTTTTTCCGATGCCTCGCTGTAAACAGCAGAGATATTCACGTTCTTTTTTTATGTTGTCTGTAAGTATATTCATTTGTCTTATCCTGTTCTGAAGTTTGCTTCGCTGTTTTATTATTCAAACACTGCATGCGGCAGAGGAAGAGATATTCCGCTGCCGCTTTTATAATAATATTATTGATTTAATTAATGACACAAAATTACTGTATATACATGATACGCAATAAGCGAAAGAGCCGTCGGACGCAGGTCCTGATTTGTGTTTCAATGTTTCTCTCCGGCTTTTATAAACACAGTGAAGTTATTATAACATAAAATAAGCTTGAGGTCAATATTCGGTATCGGATAATCATAACAGATAAACCCTTTATATTCGATTTTATCTGTAATGCGTTTTTTATCAAATATTTTCATAAAATCCGTTTACATCGGAAATAATAAGCCATAAAGCACATCAATCGGTAAGAAAGGAAGATTTACCCGCATATGAAAGCGCTACAAAAAATAAAAAAGCTTCGAAAGCTTTATTCCGATGAAATGTACGGAGATTTTCAGGTATTACAGCGGAATGTTCTTGCTGCGACAGTGTCTGCCGGCAGAGAAAATACCGTCCGTATTCGTGCTGTAATCAAAGATTTGCTTTATGAAAACGATTGCAGACTCGGAATCAAAGAACTTACCGAAGGAATTAAATCTGCCTGCAAATCAGACGGAAACTCCTTTAGGTTTAACGATTCCGAGCTTTATGCCGTTCAGAACATATCGGCACTTATCTGCCTGGATATGCTTTATGAGGCATATAATCCTAAGCTGCTTGAAAATATTGCATATACACTCCGTTCAATTGAACAAGGCGATACCGAAGAGTTTATACGGGAACTTTCTGAAACAGATGCGATACTGAGAAATAAATGCGGGTTTTACGCTTCGAGCGATCCGTCAACACGGTCTGCATATCGCAGAAATGCGGCTGAACTTGCAAAAAAGTACGGGATCACCCAGCCTGAAGCCGCTGAAAAATACTCAGATGAAATAACATCAGGCAACCTGTTATCTGCAAAATCTTACCGTACGGTTTTTTTCTGCATATATATATTCGGAACGCTGCTGCTTGGAACACTTTGTTTTCTGCTTTTCAGAACATTCGGAGCTGAAAATGCCGGAGCTTATACTGCCGGAAAGATTTCAGGCATATACGCAAGCGGGCATTGGGTTATGATCCTCTCTGTAATAGCCGCGCTGATTTCTCTTATTCCTCTATCCGAAATGATAAGACAGCTATGCGACCGTATTTTTTCCGGAATATCACATCCTGAATCCATACCCTCACTTGAACTCAAAAGCGTACCTGATGAAGGAAAAACCGTAGTTGTAATAACTACTCTTCTTTTCGGTGGTCAAAAGGATGACTCCGTATTTACAAACCTTGAACACTTTTATCTCGGAAACAGGGACAAAAATATATGTTTCGGAATACTCGGCGACCTGCCGGATTCATCAGATGCATTTATGCCGTCTGATGAACGCAGCGTTAAATACGCCGAAGAACGCATAGCCGCACTTAACATCAAGTACGGAGGCGGATTTTGCCTCTTCATAAGGCGGAGAAGCAGAACTAAAGACGGAAAATTTATGGGATGGGAGCGAAAGCGCGGAGCCGTAATTGAACTTTCCAGACTGATTGCCGGACGTGATACAACGTTTACAACAGTAATATGCGATAAGGAATTTATTTCAGACACGAAATATATAATAACGCTCGATGCCGATACAAGACTTCCTCTCGGCGGAGCAAAAAAGATGATAGCGGCAATGCTGCATCCTTCCAATAACCCTGTTATAAAGGACGGCCGTGTGGTAAAGGGACATGCCATACTTCAGCCGAGGATCGCTACAACAGCCGATTCGGCGGGATGTACGCCGTTTTCCGTTCTCTGTACCGGAGCGGGCGGAACCGATATATACGCATCTGCGGCGTACGATACCTATCAGACACTGTTTGATGAAGGAATATTCTGCGGAAAAGGTATAATAGATATCCGTGTCTTTTTTAAGCTTATGGACAACCGGTTTCCGGAAGAAACAGTACTCAGTCACGATCTTCTTGAGGGATCGTATCTCCGCTCCGGAATAATATCGTCAGTAACCTTCAGTGACAGTACGCCGAAAAACAAAGTTTCATACAACAAAAGACTTCACAGATGGATACGGG
>CALGZV010000175.1 GCA_937934385.1 uncultured Clostridia bacterium
GTAAAAGCTGCATGTACGAAGCATCAGCCATATGAAATCAGGCTCGTCTCCGAACAGCCATTTATACCTGTACGGGCAAACGAACGCTGTTTTTCACTCATGAAGGAAGAATTTAAACCGTTTATTACGCTGTCCTGCATCGGTGTACTTAACAGTGCCGGACAGATGATCGCGCCCTGTGCGATTGAATATCAGAAACCCAGCGATAAGGAATACGCAATTATATTGCAGCATGGCAGTCCGTACGGAGTTACGCTGTTGTTTGAGATTAATCTTCACGAAGAAAAGCTGTTCCAGGATACCACGGTCGAAAGCTTGCATCCTGACGTAAACAATGCTTTCGGAGGAACAGCATTTATAGGAAAAACGACATCATACGGAGAACAGTGGCTGTACTCCAGGCCTGATTTTTCAAAGCTTTCAAATCTATATGATAAACAGGTACATAAAGCAGCTATACATATTCCAAAGTTCGGCGGCAGCTGTGCCTTAACGGCATTCGGACTGCCCACACGTTTTTGCAGTTTCGGTTCCAAATGGGAAAATAAAGTCCAGACATCAGAGGAAATTACAGACACTGTCCCGTCGGACAAATATCAAAGTCTTGATATTACAAAACTTTTGACAGACCGTGCCGGTTTTCTGAAGCCGTCTGAAGGCTTTGTTCTAAAGCCCAAGGTAAATAGCTGCGGTTTTTCTGCCGTTTCTACCGGAGACAGTTGCTTTGCGCCTCAGATTTTAGAAATAAATTTCAGATAAATAAGAACCCGTCCCGCCGCCTGCAATCAGAGCTTGCGGGCGGGTGCCCCGAAACTTTTTTGCTTTACAATAAAAAAATATTTTAACCCGGACAATAGCTGTCCGGGTTACTTTATATAATAAGGGCACAGCAGTAAGGAAGGAACGGCCGTATTCCGATATTGCTGAAAAATAAATTGTTTAAAATGAAAGGAAAAAACAATGGAAAGTAAAAATCATTTTGAGGACGTATTTGCTTCGGCAGAAATGGATACTGTCGAGAAAGAAATTGTTCTTGCGTCCGACACTGCTGACAATTCAGCAGAAGCTACAGTTCAGGAAACAACAGATATAATTTCTGATACTGACATCGCAGAAGAAACAGAGGCTTTCATTAAACAGCAGGAGACAGTTAAGACAGCAACGCGGGTAAATGAGATTCCCGAACTCAGAGAAGAAAACTGCAAAGTATTCAGCATGAGCGACGGAACTGAGCAAGCGGTATTCTATACCGAGCCTATTCATGTGTTCGATGAAGAAACACAGTGCTTTACGCCTGTGGATGTGACAATTACGGAAAAAGACGGTTCATTTGTCGGAGGTAAGAACCGTTTCACCGCAGAATTCGGAAAGAAAGATTCTGATGATGAACTGTTTAATATCTCTGACGGCTCTCATCGAATTAAAGTGATGCCTTTAAAAAACAGTAAAAAGAAAACAGCAAAGCTTCTGCCGAAGCTCATAAAAATGAACGCTGTCGCAGAGGAAAACGCAGCAAAAATTCATAAGGCAGCAGATAAAGTTGTCTTTGAAGAGGAGGACGGTGTAAGCTTCAATTATTCTCTGACAGGAAACGGTGTCAAAGAGGATATTGTAATCAAAGAAAAAGCGGAGGTCTACCGTTATCCGTTTATACTCCGATGTGAGAATGTAGCAGTAAAATTTGACGAAGAAGAAAATCACGTTACTTTTGAGGATATTGAAACCGGTAATGAAGTATTTTACATTCCTGCGCCGTTTATGACTGATGAAAGCGGAGCTGCTTCAGCTGCTGTATCGTATGATATCAGAGAACTGGAAGGGGGAGATATTCTTTTAACCGTGACCGCAGACAGCGAGTGGATAAATGCAGAGGAGAGAGTATTCCCCGTAGTCATTGATCCGCAGATCAATGTCAATAGCTCCGGT
>CALGZV010000176.1 GCA_937934385.1 uncultured Clostridia bacterium
CCGCCATATCCGCCGCTGTCGGATATTTTTCAAACAAAGGTCCGGATACGATATTTACTCTTTTATCCGTACACTGAGCGGACAGCCTGCCCTGAACAAGCAGCTTCCACGGATCGGAAGCGTATTCGAGCGCACACACTGCCTGCGGATATATTTCCTTAAGTACAGATACTATACATGCCGCCCGCTCGCGGTCGGTCATTCCGAATATCTTTTCAGTTTCCGTTTTTTTCATAAAATATCTCCATTACGAACATATGAATAGCATTCATTAAGCTTTTAGACAAAGCATTCAGCCGAAATACCCTGTAAGAAGCGCCTCCGCAGGCAGCGCCGCATTAAAACCGTCAGATCCGTTTTCAATAACACATACCACAGATATCTGCGGAGACTCATACGGAGCAAAGGCCGCAAATACAGCGTTCGGTTCGGCTCCTTCGCGCTGTGCCGTTCCGGTTTTCGCACCGATCTCATAGTTCTTTCCGGAAAATACATTTCCGACAGTTCCGCTGTGAGCCGCGTCATACATTCCGCCGCGTATTACATTCAGCGTATATGTAGACAGCGGAGCATTGCCCAATACCTCAGGCTCTTTTTCGTAAACCGTTTCGCCTGTAGGAGAGCATACCTTTAAAAGCAGATGCTCCGAATATCTTGTGCCCCCGTTTGCAAGAACTGAGATAAACGAGCAAAGCTGTGTAGGAGTAAAAAGATTATCCGACTGCCCTATAGCTGCCGCAAGAGTTTCTCCCTCTCCCCAACCGCTGTCGCCTCGCGACGCAGGCCCGGCAAGAACAGGCTGAGCCTCGGAAAGCTCTATGCCGGACTTTTCTCCCAGTCCGAGTTTTGACGCCCAAAGATTCATTTTTTCTATACCCGTAAGACGTCCTGTTTCAAAAAAGAAATAATTGCACGAATGCTGTATCGCCGCTCTGACATTTATCGTTCCGTGAGTCGTTCCGTTTTTGCCGTAAAGCCAACATTGCGGAGTAAAATTATCGTAGTATGTATAGATTCCCTCATCCGTTATCACCGTATCGGGAGTTATTATTCCTTCCTCCAGCGCCGCTGCCGCCGTAGCGAGCTTCATAACCGAACCGGGAGCATACCTGCCCTGAATACTGCGGTTAAAAAGCGGTGCGGACGGATCGGCCGAGAGAGATGCATAATCGTTTTTATACTGATCTGCCGTATATGTAGGATACGATGCGCAGACAAGCAGCTCACCGCTGTTTACGTCAGCCGCTGTTATCGCTCCGCCGTCAGATCCGACGCTGTGCACCTGCTGCCCGAGAGCGTCGAGCGCAGATTTTTGAAGGTCAATATCAATTGTAAGATATACGTTGTTTCCGGGTACCGACTCCTCGGTTATCTCCGCAGATACGATATTGCCGGCTCCGTCATATGTAATAAGCATCTTTCCGTCTTTACCGTGAAGATATTCTTCAAATGCAGCCTCGACGCCGTCAACACCCACAGTCGCGTCCATCGGATATCCCAGTTCACTGTAATATTCGAGAGTCCCGGCCTGTATTTTTCCGGTATGGCCGAGTACATGCGCAGCATATCCGCCGTCTTCATAAACACGCGAAACTTTTTTCTCTACCGAAAGTCCGGCAGAACGCTTGCTTATAATATGCGCAATAATACTCATAGGGGCATTTTCCGACAGTACTACTTCGCTTCCGGACGCCCCGATAAGAAGCTGTTCAAGCTCTTCGTAAGAACTAAGCTCACCGTCACATCCGAATTCGCAAAGCATAAGATAAAGCTTCTCCACAGCTCCCTGATAGCTTAAAAACTGCGTCGGATTACATCTGAGTTCATACGAATACGAATTTCCGACAAGCTTTACTCCGTTGCGGTCAAAGATCTCGCCGCGCAGCGACGGTACGGTCACCGTTCTTGACGATCCCCCCAAAAGTCCCGGAAGTACGGGAGTCTGTCCTCCGAGCCATACTACTCTTACCGTAAAAAGAACAAGGATCGTCGTAAAAACACACCCAGGTACGATATATCTGTATTTATGTGTCTGCCTTTTAGATCTGTCCGCATCACGGACATTTTTTTTAACTTTTTCTTTTTCTCTGCGCATTTTTGCCACATCCGTTCGGGCGTCACAGCAGATCTATCCGTTTTCCGGACGCCTCTCTGAGAATATCATAGTCAAAATCGCGTGCAAGTATCCTGCCGAGACGGCACACAGGCAGTCCGACAATATTGAAATAATCTCCTTCGACCGCACTCACAAAGAGTCCGCCAAGCTCCTGTATTCCGTAGGCTCCCGCCTTGTCAAGAGGCTCGCCTGACCTGATATAAAGCTCTGTTTCCTCATCGGTCAGATCACGGAAATGAACGCGAGTAGTCTCGCTCTCGACAGTCATTCTGCCGTCCGACATTACAGCGATACCGGTATGCACCTCATGGACGCTCCCGGAGAGCTTGCGGAGCATCCTCTCCGCATTTTCCGCAGTATGCGGTTTGCCGAATATTTCGTCCCCGAAAGATACGACCGTATCCGCAGATATAATTATCGAGCAGCATCTTTCCTCAGAATCCAGAAGCTCTGCCGAAGCGGCACATTTTCTTGCCGCAAGAGTCTCGACCGTCTTTTTGGGAGACAGTTTTTCAACAGTTTCGTCAACATCACTGACAAGCAAAGAAAATTCCACTCCGAGAGTCCTGAGTATTTCCTGTCTGCGCGGACTTTTTGACGCAAGTATCAACTTTTTTACCAAGGTCTCACCTTCATTCCTACAAACAACGATATAATCAGGCATATTATCACGGCTACGGAAATATTAAACGTAACCGCAAACGTAAATGTTATTATTCCAAGATCAAGCACAAGCGGCGTTGTAATGCCGAGACTTAATCCGTATCCGAGCCAGGAAAGAAAAGAAATATCTGCCGTAACATTGGCGACAAGCGAGCCTATTACAACCCCGGTACATATCAAAAAAACAGTGTAAAAAAGATTTTTCATAAGGTTCCCTTCTCATAAAAATCTGAGTTCCGGAAAACAGTATCCGCCGGATTTATTTTCCTGTCGATCCGAAACCTCCGGCTCCTCGCTCCGTATTATCAAGCAAATCGGTCTCTTCAAAATCAGCCTTCAGAACAGGAACGAACATAAGCTGGGCTATACGGTCGCCGGGATTCACAGTATACGGTTCGTCACTGTGATTCACAAGACCTACTGCAATCTCGCCTCTGTAATCGGCGTCAATTACCCCGACACTGTTCGAAAGCGTTATACCGTGCTTTATTCCCATTCCGCTCCTGCTGAAAACGAGCGAAACAACATCTCCGCGCTCAGGTGCAACTGCGATACCCGTAGGAACTGTCACGCTGCGGTGCGGAAGGAGCAAAATCGGCCTGTCAATGCATGCGGTAAGATCACATGCCGCCGAATTTCCGGTCGCATATCTCGGTATATCAGCGCCCTCTCTTACCTTTTTTATCTTTACATTCAGCTTCATTTCTTATCGTACACCGTGTATACGGTGTCCTTTCATGTGTTATTTTATACGCCTTACAGCTCTGCCGCTTGCAGGAGGCGTTTTTTTCTCGTAATCAAGCATGACCGCGCGGCATTCGCCGACAGATTCAGTAGTAAATACAAAATGTAAATCCTTTATTCCAGCAGCAGCAAGCTCTTTCTGCCTGTCTGCCATCCATATGGGGCAGCTGTTATATACGATCTCACGGTTTCTGCCCTCAGACAGCCGCAAGCCCTCCCGTACCGGGAATTCCACACCGCGGCGATCGGTCAGCTTTTTCATTCCACAGCTTTTTTCAAGCAGCATGAGCGGAATCCGTCCGTATACTATAAGGCTTTTACAGTATACGGACGGATTCCGCTCATGCTCTTATATCGCGAATCTGCGGAAGAGTAAGCTCCGGCGAAAGAATATACTCTTCGAATGTACCTAGCCTGTCGTAAAAAAGAGCCGAAGCAGAGTTTGTTATATTCAGTCTGAAATCTCCGTGCAGCGCAAAACCAATCTTGCGTGCAAGCTCAATATGCCCTATATTTCCTACATAGCAATGCTCAGCGCCGAGACTTTTTGCTTCGCGTAAAAGTCCGGAAACCGCATCAAGCTCACTGTCATGTATCGCTTCCGGAAAGACTATCGCATTAGCTCTCACACGTCCGGATTTTGCGCAATTTACAAATTCATCCGGCGGCAAAGCTATAAGCTCAAAATATTCTTCTGCGCGCTCCGGTATCTGCTCAAATTTCAGAAATCTTGCGGTTCTGCGCTTTTTTTGAGGCGGAAAACCGTCTGACATACGTTTAACTGCCGCTGTCTCATCAAGCGACATTACGGCATGTCCGCGGATAGCTTCGCCCCCGGCAGGCGGAAGCGATGATCCGGAGCCTGATGCATACTGAACATGCTCGGCCGCAGCGCTCGCATTTTTATCGCGCTCAGTCCGAACGCCGAGCATGCCGCTGCTGACAGTATCAGTAAAATACGCGTCGGTAAAACCGTCTCTCGAAAAAAGATTCTTAAGCTCAAGCATCTCGGCAGGCGTTGCGTTTCTCCGCTGATCAAGCAAACGGCGGTATATCCCCGCAACACCGCGTATATATGCAGGCGATTTCATTCTACCCTCTATTTTCAGAGACGATACGCCGCAGGCAATGAGTTCGGTAATATGCTCTGCAAGGCAAAGATCTTTCAGACTCAGCGGATATCCCCCGCTGTACGGAAGTCTGCACGGCTGCGCACACTGCCCCCGGTTTCCGCTCCTTCCGCCTATTATACTGCTCATAAGGCACTGTCCGGAGCGGCATACGCAGAGCGCTCCGTGAACAAAAATCTCCGTTTCTATCGGAGAACCTTTGCAAATAGTATATATATCCTTAAGGCTGAGTTCTCTTGCCGGCACTATACGTGTAAACCCAAGCGCGGCAAGCTGCTTTGCAGAATCAAGATTGTGCGCCGAAAGCTGAGTACTCGCATGAAGCTCCATATCCGGAAGATATTCACGCAAAAGCATGCAAAGTCCCGTATCGGCGACAATAAGTCCGTCTGCTCCGGCAGAATAAAGAAATTCAGCATACTCGGCCGCCTCGCGGAGTTCTCTGTCGTATACAAGTGTATTCATTGTAACGTACAGCTTTACGCCTTTCATATGACAGTATGAAATCGCGCGCCTCATCGCCTCATCGTCAAAATTCTTCGCGTTCATGCGCGCATTCAGAATTCTTCCGCCGCAATATACTGCGTCTGCACCTCCGCCGACAGCAGCGTAAACCGCCTCCTCCGAACCGCACGGAACAAGAAGCTCAGGGAGCGGCATATCCGGAGAAAGCGGAGGTAATCCGACACTTTCCGAAGTCTGCTTTCGCATATACCCATCGCCCCGAAACGTCTCTTTCTCCCTTAAAGCCTCAGGTGTAAGTTTTACGGAAGTTCTGCTTTCTTTTCGGGCAGCTCGCTGAGACAGTTTCGGCTTTAAAGAATGTTCTCCGCGGAAAGCTGCATGACCGCCGCGTCCGTTTCTGTCCCTGCGGTTTCCCGAACTCCGGTCACCTTGATTTTTATTATGCGGCGCGGTATGTTTCTTTTGGGACATTATTATTTTACGGCCGTCTTATCCGAACTGTCCGAAGCTTCATCTTCTGCATCGGCAGCATCTTCTGCGGAAATACCGAGCTTTGCACGAAGCTCCGCATTTTCAGCCGTCAGCTTATCGATATTTTCCTGCATACGCTGAAAACGAAGGGAATTCTTTATCTTATCGTCAAAGTAATCGATAGCGCAGAAAAGTACAGCCTCATGCTTGCTGCAATGCTTGCTTGAAACAACCATCTCGTTTATTCTCTGATCCAGTAAACGGACAAGTCCGTTTACATACTCCTCCTGCTCATCCGATACAAGATTGACCGTCATTCCCGCGATCGTTACAGTATACTTCTGTTTCATATGAATTCTCCGTTCCGCCTGAAAGGACCTTGCGATCACTTTCAGACAAGTATTTTTTATTTTACAAGAGCAAACCGCTTTGACAAAATCGAAAATTTTGTCTTATACCGTTGCGTTTTACCATAAAATATTGTATAATTGCATTTAGCACGGTAAAAATCGTGTCTGTGCAGAAATATACATAATATATTATAATATATTTCTTATCAGATTTAAATACCTTTTTTGTAAAAAGTTATGCTTTTTTCTGATTTAATATCGGGAAATAATACATCGGGAAGATAAAAGCCCGACCGGGCAAGTACCCCGGAACCTCGTTGTTTTTCAATAAAAAAGACGGAAGTATACCGCCTGAAAGGATATAAATATCTATGGATCTAATCAAAAACGCAGGACGCATCGTTGTTAAAATCGGAACATCGTCGCTGACATACGAAAACGGAAAGCTTAATTTTCACCGTATAGAGATACTCTCACGGGTAATATCCGACCTGTCAAATATGGGAAAGGAAATTATTCTCGTCTCCTCCGGAGCAGTGACCGCAGGACGCGCTAAGCTTAATTTCGGACACAAACCCGCATCAACAGAAGAAAAGCAAGCGCTTGCTGCCGTCGGTCAGGCTGAGCTTATGAAAATTTACGAACGCTTTTTCGGAAGCTACGGACACAACGTTGCACAGATACTTATAACACGTGAGATCGTAGATAACGCAATCTGTAAGCAGAATGTTCAGAACACCTTTAATATGCTTCTGTCTCTCGGATGTATCCCGATCGTTAACGAGAACGATACGACATCATTTGAAGAAATAGAATTCGGAGACAACGATACCCTCGCCGCATATGTTGCCGTAATATGCCACGCCGACGCACTTATAAACCTCAGCGACATTGACGGACTTTATAACAAAGATCCTCACAAACATTCAGATGCCGAACTTATCCGTCAGGTAGATGTGATAGATGAAACTATCCGCGGATATGCAGAGGGCGCAGGATCGGATTTCGGTACCGGAGGTGTTATCACAAAGCTTAATGCCGCTGAAATATCCACAGCCGCAGGAATTCCTATGATACTGACCAACGGTGAGGATCCCGAAATACTTTACCGTCTTGAAAGCGGATGCCTTTCCGGAACGCTTTTTTCCGCATGCCGGAAAGCATAAAACTCCCACCTCATTGCAACAGACAAAATAAATTGAAATAAGCAAAAGCGACTGTCCGACAGCCGCTTAGTTACATAAACAGTTAAAAGCCCATAAAAATGATTTTATGGGCTTTTAACTTATATTTTGAGATGGTATGTATAGTATGCAATTATTTTACGGTGCTTCCCGCCATGTTCGATATCCTCGCCCTCAATGATCACACCGTCGCCTGACAAGAGCTGACTCATCGAAAGCCGGTCGATCTCTCCGCGGAATACGACATCGGCGTCAGAATAAACAAGAAGCTCGGAAGCTTTGACGATCAGCGCGCCGCCTCTTCCTATAACAGCCTCCTCCGACGCACTGTCGGCATTGCTGTCACGTTCGGTAACATATTTTACAGCCATACCGTCAAGCCGTTTTGCCATTGATCTGCGAAAGGCCGGAGTCTCCTCACGGCGCTTTCCGAAACGGTTAAAAATTCCCATTACTTCCTACCTCTTTATCTTATTAAATTAAAGCTCCGTATGCAAAATAAGGACCCCACCCTCCGGGCGCAATCAAAGCTTGCGGGCGGGGACCCCGGAACCTTGTTGTTTCACAATAAAAATCCACATGCTGTGCAGAAATCCGCATACTGCTGATATTTCATAATCCGAACCTATTATACAGCAAAAACAGCAGGAAAGCAAGCGGCATATAAAATAAAAAAAAATCAGGTCATAAAGCGGTAAGTTTAAGAAAATCTTAATGAATTTTGGTATTGATTCTTAATTCATAAATTTATATAATATGTATATAAACGTTCAGACAGGGGGCTCATCTATGAATCAGATACTTATCTGCGATGATGAAAAAGACATCGTAAATGCACTGAAAATTTATCTTGCCAATCCAAACTATAAAATTTTCGAAGCTGAAAACGGACTCGAAGCGCTTGAAATTGGTGAAAAAGAAGATATTCATCTGATACTGATGGATATAATGATGCCTCAGATGGACGGAATAACCGCGATGGCTAAAATAAGGGAGATCAGTAATGTTCCGATCATACTGCTGACAGCAAAAAGCGAGGATACCGACAAGATCCTCGGGCTTAATGTCGGAGCAGACGATTATATCACAAAACCGTTCAATCCGCTTGAGGTTGCCGCACGCGTCAACTCACAGTTACGAAGATATACAAAATTCGGAGCTGAAATAAAACAGACAGATACATATATTATAGGCGGTATAGAGCTAAACGATCAGAGCAAAACCGTAACGGCAGACGGAGAGCCTGTATCTCTGACTCCCAAGGAATACGATATCCTTAAGCTTCTTATAGCATCACCCGATAAAGTTTTTTCTCCGAAAGAAATATACAATCTTGTATGGAAGGAAAGTCCCCTTACGGGAAATGACAATACAGTAGCGGTACATATACGGCATCTGCGCGAAAAAATCGAAATAAATCCCAACGATCCGAGATATATAAAGGTCATATTCGGGCAAGGGTATAAAATGGAGAAAGGAAGAAGCATATGAAACGCTTTGCAAGATCCATAGCCGGAAAAACCCTGTTTATAATTGCATTTACCTTATGCCTCTGTATTACGGCGGCAAGCATAGCCGGAATATTCGTCATGATCGAAAACAATTTTTATACTATAACAGAAGATAAATATAAGAGTGAATACATAAATGACCGGGTACAAGGACTAAGCTTCGATTATGCATATAATATTCTGTTATATCCGAAAACGCTTGACTACAGCTATTACAATCTTGAAATCGAAATCTCAGATGAAAAAGGCGAAAGAATTGAATCCAGTCTGAAATTCGATTACGCTTCAAATAACAGTGATTATAATGAATATACCTACGATATCTACGTTTATAAAAATCAGTCTAAAATAACAGATGTCAGTCTTTTTCACTACACACACGAAAACCGGACTGTTCTGACTTATACTGTAACGGCTTACTATAATACCGATACTTTAATACAGGAATCCGATATTTTTATTTTCGATATCATCCATATTTTATTTGTATTAAAATACTCGGTATATCCTATAGGATTCCTGTCGCTCCTTGCTTGCATTATACTGTTTATTGTACTGATGTGTGTATCAGGCAGGCGTCCGGATACCGAGGAAGTCTGTTCCGGTCCGTTTTTCAGCGTTCCGTTTGATCTTATTCTGTCAGCCGCAATTATTTTGTGTATTGTAATTTCAGTTTTTGTAGGTGACAACATCGGCTATCCTTACGTTTTAATAGGTATTATTATCGACTGCATAATATCAGTAAATGTTTTTGTCGCAGTCTGTATGAGTCTATCCGCACGTATAAAACAAAAAGCACTGATACGTAATACCGTTATCTATCGCTGTATCGATCTTATACGAAAAATTACTCTGTACTGCATGCGTATTTGCCGGCGCGGAGCATCCCGGATAAGATCTATATTTAATAATATCCCCATGGTGAGCAGAACAGCTTTGGTATTAGCGTGTATATGCGCCTTTGAATTTTTTGCAATCATAATGTGCGGATATGAAACCGACGTTCTTATCTTACTCTGGTTTATCGAAAAGCTTATTACGGTTCCGATCGTACTGTTTATCGCAATTACAATGAGAAAACTCCAAAAAGCCGGAGAGAAAATCGCAGCCGGAGATCTTTCCTGCAAAATAGAAACCGACGGTCTGTTCTGGGATTTCAAACGGCACGCGGAAAATCTGAGCAGCATTACCGACGGAATGTCCCAGGCGGTCGAGCAACGGCTGAAAAGCGAACGCATGAAAACAGAACTTATCACAAATGTTTCTCATGATATTAAAACCCCGCTCACTTCAATTATAAATTATGCCTCACTGATCGGAAACGAAAAAAGCGATAATCCCAATATAACCGAATATTCCGAGGTGCTTGTAAGGCAGTCCGAAAAGCTGAAACGCCTTATAGAAGACCTTGTTGAAGCTTCAAAAGCCTCAACCG
This sequence comes from uncultured Clostridia bacterium, assembly GCA_937934385.1. GTDB lineage: Bacteria > Bacillota > Clostridia > Oscillospirales > CAG-272 > UMGS911. The sequence continues at coordinate 10,070 of CALGZV010000176.1, forward strand.
GCAATCTTGAGGTCTCTGTTACTCCGTGTGACGCATCAGTTTTCATATTCCAGGTAAGCGGAGAATTTGATGAAAAAATAAAAAATGCCGGTCTCTCCCTTATAACATCGCTTCCCGAGCAGGAGCTGCACATAATGGCCGACAGCCGCAGAATGTGGAGAATATTCGACAATCTGATGAATAACATCTGCAAATATTCCCAGGCAGGAACACGTGTATACCTGTCGCTTGAAAAAATCGGAGGTCAGGCTGTAATAACCTTTAAAAACACATCACGCGATCCGCTGAATATCAGCGCCGATGAACTGCTTGAACGCTTTGTACGCGGCGATTCTTCAAGAAATACCGACGGTAACGGTCTCGGACTTTCAATTGCCAGAAGTCTGACCGAACTTCAGGGCGGAACATTAAATCTGGAGATCGACGGAGATCTATTTAAGGTCATACTGAAATTTCCGGCAATTCAAGACTGAATCCGAATAAGAAACCGATCTGATGGAATATTTGTGTTTCACAGTTCCACAATAAAAATACGCAGACAGACTTTCCGGTTTGTCTGCGTATTTTTTTAACATCACATTTTCAGAATGTACTCCGACGGTCTTTGATTACTTCAAAAAGCCGTTTTTTACGGTTATTAAATATGATTATACAGCACCTATCAAATTTACTTTTTAAGCAATTCTTAATCTTTTTACCACTACTATCTTAATCGGGAAAAAGTTATAATGAAATTACAGTAAAACTTGTAAAGGAAACCGCATAATGAACATCCTGTGCATTTTAAATCAAACAGTCTCTATTCTCTTTATTCTGCGCTATGTATATCAGCTTGTTCTTATACCGATCATTATTTTTATCTTCTTATACTGCTTTTCCATAAAAATTTAATTTATTCACCGCCGTTATATCATTCCCGAAAAGTCTATAATAAAATTACAATAAAAAACCGGAAAGGAAGCCGCATAATGAACACTCTGCGCCTTATAAATTACACAGTATCTATTCTTTTTGTCCTGTGCTACGCATATCAGTTTGTCTATATTCCGATATCACTGTTTAAAAAGAAAAAGACAGCCATAAAAAAACCTGATCTGCACAATTTTGCAGTGCTGATATGTGCAAGAAATGAGGCTGCCGTTATCGGTGATTTGATAGACAGTATAAAATATCAGACATATAACAAAGACCTGATCACAGTTTTTGTTCTCGCTGACAACTGCACCGACAACACAGCGGCAATAGCAAAGCTTAAAGGCGCAAAGGTATATTCACGCTTCAATAAGGATCTTGTCGGAAAAGGGTACGCCTTACAGGAGCTTAGACAGCATATAGCAGAGGATTATCCCGAAGGTTTTGACGGATATTTTGTTTTTGACGCGGATAATATTCTCTCTCCAAATTATATTGAAGAAATGAATAAGACATTTTCCGAAGGAAATGACATCATTACAAGCTACCGTAACAGCAAAAATTACGGAGACAACTGGATCAGCGCCGGATATGCACTGTGGTTTCTCCGTGAAAGCCGCTATCTGAACAATGCGAGAGATCTTATCGGTACAAGCTGTATGGTTTCAGGAACAGGATTTCTTTTCAGCAAAAAAATAGCTGAGAATATAAGCGACTGGCCGTTTCATACACTTACAGAGGATATTGAATTTTCAGCCGACCTTATAGTTAACGGATATAGAATAGCATTTTGCCCTGCCGCAGAGTTTTATGACGAACAGCCCACCGGTTTTGCTCAGTCATGGCGTCAGAGGCTCCGCTGGTCCAAAGGATACCTGCAGGTATTCAGAAAATACGGCAAACGTATGATAAAAGGCTGCATGAAAGGCAATTTCTCCTGCTTTGATATGACTATGTCGATCATGCCTGCATTTATCCTGTCTGCAATGTCAGTCATTTTGAATCTCGTTATCGGTGTGCGCGGAGCGTATGCAGGAGACGATATAACGATAGCTCTCAAATCTATCGGAGAAATGCTCGGAAATATGTATCTTACGCTTTTCGCTGTCGGAATAATCA
>CALGZV010000177.1 GCA_937934385.1 uncultured Clostridia bacterium
ATATAATCTCCATATTCTTCGATTCCGTAATTAGAGAACAGGCGCGGGAGCAATATCCCGCGTCTTTAGCTGTTGCTTTAATCCGTTCCCGCCGGCAGGAACGGATTATTTTCAAAAATCTTTTGGACACTAAAAGCTGTATTTCTGTGCAAGCGCAACCACATCTCCGAACACGCGTACAGCCACACGCTTATATTCGGACGATCTGACCTTTACTTTTCCGTTTTCGTCGGTATGTTCTTCGATAGCAAGCTCATCTCTTGTTATCGGCTTTCCGATAACAATTCTTGTTTTGAAAAACGGACGGACTTTAAAACTTTTTGTAACTATGGCAACGGGGAGAATCACCGCATCTGTATGAGCGCTTATCATACCTATTCCCGACCGTACGCTCTCTACAGCAGGCATAACGCCTATACATCTCGTTCCCTGCGGAAACATTCCGACACATTCTCCGCTATTCGCAAGCTCTATGGTCTTCTTTATAGCGCCCACATCAGCCGATCCTCTGGATATCGGATATGCACCGAAGGCGCGGATAAGCCTTCCCAAAAGCGGAACTTTAAAAAGTTCTCTTTTCGCAAGAAAATGCACCTGCCGCGTAAGAGACGCGCCGATAATAACCGGATCCGCAAAAGAAAGATGATTTCCGCACACTATCATACCGCACTCGTCCTCAGGCTCATTTTCCGCGCCTATTATCTCAATACGGAAAATATGTCTGACCAATCTTGCAAATGCGGAGTACATAACAGAATAGAACCTATTATCCCCTTTTACATTGTTTTTTTTCATGATTCTTTCCCCTCCGGAATATCTGAAAAATACCTGTCAGTCTATTTGCTTATGTATTATGCGAAGCGCCTCCGCAAGAGTTTCCTCTCTGTCGAGTTTACTGTTATTAAGTACAATGGCATCTTCCGCGGCAGAAGCCGGAGAAGCCTCACGCGTAGAATCCATTCTGTCGCGCTCCCTCATCTCCCTGAGTACATCCTCAAACGGCTGATCTATGCCTTTTTCATGAAGTTCTTTCATACGGCGCTCCGCTCTTATCTCATCATCAGCCGTAACAAACAGCTTTACGTCCGCATCGGGAAGTATTACGGTTCCTATATCGCGTCCGTCCATTATAACATTGTTCTCACGCGCAAGCCTTCTCTGAGTATCAAGCAGAAATGCCCTTACTTCAGGTATTGCGGAAACCGCAGCGGCACATGTGGATACCTCCGGCGTACGTATAAGTCCCGTAACATCCTCTCCGCAAAGATATACATGCTGACCGTCGGCTTCAAACGTAAGAGTGACCGTCAGGCCGGAAAGATTTTTTACTATACTGTTTTTATCGTCCGCCGCTATACCTTTTCTCAGCATATACAGTCCTATAGAGCGGTAAAGCGCACCTGTATCGACATGTATATATCCCAGTGACTCCTCAAGAGCCTTTGCAGGCCAGCTTTTACCGGCGCCCGCCGGTCCGTCAAGTGCTATATTTATCATTTTATTATCCTCCTTAACAACTCATGCATGCGGCTTCGGCAGCACATACCGCGGTCGAAAAAGCTATCTGAAGATTAAATCCTCCGGTATACGCGTCGGTATCAATAATTTCTCCCGCAAAATAAAGTCCGCTCACAAGCTTTGATTCCATTGTTTTAGGGTTGATCTGTCTCGTATCAACACCGCCCGATGTTATTATTGCCTCTGCTATCGGTCTCGGACCGCTGACTGTAAGTGTAAGCGATTTAAGCAGCGAAAGCAGATTTCTGCGTTCTTCCCTGGTTATATCATGAATCTTTCTTTCCGGAGATATTCCAGAAAGAGAAATTATAACTGGTATGAGTTTCTTCGGCAGAAGATCGTCAAGCGCATTTGAAAAATTTTTATTGCAGTATTTTGCAAAATCAGAAAGAAGTCTACTATCAAGCGTTTTTTCGTCCAAAGAAGGTTTAAGATCGATTATAAACTTATACCGTCCGCGCTTAATATCCCTTATATGCGATGAAGCGCTGAGAACCACAGGACCGCTTATTCCGAAGTGCGTAAACAGAAGCTCGCCGAAATCCTCATAGACAACCGCGTCTGAGCGCACTGTATCGATAACCTTTACCGATATATTTC
>CALGZV010000178.1 GCA_937934385.1 uncultured Clostridia bacterium
GTCAAGCTCACGTACTCCTGTATAAAGTTCGTAATAACGTCCTTTCTGCGCGATAAGTGAGTCATGATTGCCGCGCTCTATTATCCTTCCCTGTTCAAGAACCATTATAGCGTCCGCATTCCTTACCGTAGAAAGCCTGTGAGCTATAACAAATGTGGTGCGGTTCTTCATAAGGCGGTCCATTCCGTGTTCGATATGCCGTTCGGTACGTGTGTCAACAGAGCTTGTCGCTTCATCAAGGACAAGCACGGGAGCTTCCGATATAGCCGCCCTTGCAATATTGAGCAGCTGACGCTGTCCCGCAGACAGATTCGCACCGTCTCCGTCAAGTACGGTATCGTAACCGTTTTCAAGACGGCAGATAAATGAATGCGCACCGGCAGTACGCGCTGCCTGTTCAACCTCCTCGTCGGTCGCTTCGAGACGTCCGTAACGTATATTCTCTCTTACCGTACCGGTAAACAGGTGTGTATCCTGAAGTACGGTAGCAATATTCCTCCTAAGTACATCGCGCTTTATATTCTTTATATCAATACCGTCGATCGTTATGCTTCCGCCGTCTATATCGTAAAAACGGTTAAGCAGATTCGTAACAGTCGTTTTTCCTGCGCCTGTAGAACCTACAAAAGCGATCTTCTGTCCCGGATGCGCATAAAGCGATATATCATGAAGTACCGTTTTTTCCGGCGTATATCCGAAAGATACATTTCTAAGCTCAACGTCTCCGCTAAGCGCAGTCTTATCAGACACATTTTCCGAGTCGGGTGCCTCCGGAGCTTCATCCATAACGGCAAATACCCTCTCTGCGCCTGCAAGCGCGGCGAATATCGTCGCCGTCTGCTGTGAAAGCATATTTATCGGCATAGAAAACTGCCTCGAATAATTTGCAAACACCGTAAGTCCGCCGGGTGTGAGACGATTCATTATCATAAGTATTCCGCCGATACCTACGGTAACAGCAAAGCTGATCTGAGATGTATTTCCCATTACAGGCCCCATGATACCACCGTAAAACTGTGCGCGGAACTGCTTATCTCTAAGATCATCATTAAGCAGACCGAATTCTTCGATGCTTATTTCCTCGTGGTTAAACACCTTTATGGCTTTCTGTCCCGAAACAGTTTCCTCAATATAACCGTTGACTGCTCCGAGCGCCTCCTGCTGACCTCCGTAATATTTTCCGCTCGCCTTCGCAATAGCTCCGCCGCCTTTTATGAAAATCGGTATAAAAAGAACCGTTATAAGCGTGAGCTGCCAGCTTGTGGTTATCATGAACACAAATGTTCCGATAAGAGTTACAGTACCCGACACAAGCGATGTAAGAGATCCGTTGAGCATTGTGTCTATGTTGTCTACGTCGTTCGTAAAACGGCTCATTATCTCTCCTGCCGGATGAGAGTCAAAATATCTTATCGGCAGTTTGCTGAGTGCCGAAAAAAGATCGTTTCTTATCTTTTCGGTAGCACTCTGAGATACAGAAAGCATAAGCCTCGACTGCAAATATGTACATGCAACGCCGACAAGGTATATGCACATCATAAGCACAAGTGCGGTCATAAGATACACAAGAGCGTCACTCCATGACGGACCTGAAAGAAGCATTTTGAAAAGAGACGTTTCCGAAAGCGCTCTTATCGCTTTATCCGCAGCTACCGCAGCAGCCCCGTCTTTCGGCTGTGTTGCTACTCCGGCAATATTGTTTATGATTGGCGCAAGCATGTATGAACCGACAAGCGACGCTGCCGTGCTGATAAGCATACAGACCAGCACAAGAATAATCTTCGGAATATGTCCTTTCAGATATCCGCCGAGACGGCGGACCGTTTTCCCTGTATTCTTCGGCTTTCCTCCGCCGACACTCCTGCCGCGACCTCTGCCGCCCGGACCGTGCGGTCCTCCGGGTCCTCTCGGACCTCCGAATCCTCCGCTTCCCTGCCCTTCGGGCTTTGCGGAAGCATATCTGCGCCGAAGTTCTTCAAGATCTCTTCCTTTCATTATGCGTCCGCCTCCTTTACACCTTTATCATCAGCACTGCCGTGCATATTTTCATTTTTACCGTCGATCTGAGAGAAGTATATCTCACGGTATTCCGTGTTGTTCTGCATCAGCTCGTCATGAGTTCCCGCGCCCGTTATCCTGCCGTCATTCATGACAATTACCGTATCAGCATCAATAACCGAGCTGATTCGCTGGGCAATGATGATCTTCGTCGTATCGGGAATATCCTCGGCAAACGCGCGCCTGATCTGTGCCTCTGTCGCGGTATCGACCGCCGACGTGGAATCGTCCAGTATAAGTATCTTCGGCTTTTTCAAAAGAGCGCGTGCAATGCAAAGTCTCTGCTTCTGACCGCCCGACACATTAGCGCCGCCCTGACCGAGCGGAGAAAGATAACCCTCGGAAAATGACGAAACAAATTTATCAGCCTGAGCGCTTCTTGCAGCGGCTATCATCTCATCATCGCTTGCATCGGGATCTCCCCATCTCAGATTATCCGCTATCGTTCCGGAGAAAAGCACATTTTTCTGAAGTACCATTCCCACTCCCTCACGGAGCTTTTCAATCGAATAATCGCGAACATCCGTTCCGTCGACGAGTACCGAACCTGCATCGCAGTCGTAAAGACGCGGAATCATCGACACAAGCGTGGTCTTTCCGCATCCTGTCGAGCCTATTATTCCTACAGTTGCTCCTGACGGAATATGCAGGCTCACATTATCCAGCACCGCGTCCTCGCTTCCCTTGTAATATCTGAAAGATACTCCGCGAAATTCTATCTCACCCCTCGTTACTTCTTTATCAAGACATTTCGCCGACTCATCGGAAATATCCGGAACTTCTTCAAGCACTTCGCGAATACGGCGCGCCGACGCAAGCGCTCTCGACGATGTCATAAACATCATTGTTACCATCATAAGAGACGACAGTATCTGAGTGACATAAGTAATAAAGGAGGAAAGATCTCCGACCTGCATATCTCCGCCCATTACTATTTTTCCGCCGAGCCAAAGCACCGCGACAGTTGTGAGGTTCATGCATAGCGTCATGACCGGAGAAAGTCAGATCATCATTTTATATGCCGCCATTCCGGTCTTTTTCAGCGCGGAATTGGCTACTCTGAATTTTTCCTCCTCGCGGTCTTCGCGTACAAAAGACTTCACGACGCGAACGTTGGTTATGCTCTCCTGCACGGTGGAATTAAGTGCATCGAGCTTTGACTGCATTTTTGTAAATCTCGGAAAGCCCATACGTATTATCACGAATATGGCGACAAGCAATACGGGTATGGAAACGCAGAACACCGCCGACAGAGACGGACGCAGCATAACAGCCATTATAAGCGCGCCGATCATCATACCGGGTGCGCGCAGACACATACGCAGCAGCATGTTTATAAAATTCTGAAGCTGAGTAACATCGTTTGTCAGCCGCGTAACAAGCGATCCTGTCGAAAAGCGGTCTATATTGGCAAACGAAAAGCTCTGTACCTTACGGTAAACATCGAGCCTCAGATCTGATGCAAAGCCCACCGACGCTTTTGTACCGAAATATGCGCCGCCTACTCCGCCGCCCATCATTAAAAGTGCCGTAAGTATCATGCATACTGTGTATAATACGCTTTTTCCTACCGTCAGCGTTCCGGAAGCGCCTGCATTCAGCACCTCCTTAAGAAACCACGGCATAAGCACCTCGCCTATAACCTCAAGTATCATGCAGAGCGGCCCTATTATAAAATAAGGCAAATGCGGCATGATATATTTTTTCCATCTTTTCATACTGAAACTGTTTTCCTTTCCTCAGGACAAATTTATAAAATGCTAAAACATATACCGTCAATCTTTATCCGGCCTTCTGCGTCCGGGAGGAGGCATAAACGGACGGTCCTCCGGAACAAAACCGCGAAGATTTTCTTTTATACGTTTCAGATATCCGGTAAGAGCAGCAAGCTCCTCACCGTCAAAACCCGAAAGTGCAAGCGCATCAACCGCACTGAAACGTATCCGCGACTGCCTCAGAACATCCCTTCCTTTGTCGGTTATAAAAACTCTGTTACGCCTTCCGTCACCGTCGGAGGCTTCGCGCTTTATATATCCCTCGCTTTCGAGCTTACCGAGCGTTACGGCAACTGCTGCAGGACTGATCTCAAGTGCATTTGCAATATCTTTCTGAGCAGGTGGCTCATCGGATTTTACAAGATATACAAGCATCATGTGCTGGCTGTGATGAAGCTTCAGCTTTTCCGCCTCATTCTCTACCGCGCGGCGATGCATATGAGACACCTGTATAAGCGTGTGAAACACCTGCTCCTGCGGAGAATGCATTTCTTCCCTGTCATTCATTTTCCTTTTCTCCTTTCATTAAAAACAAATTAATTAACGTGTTAACTATTTTAGCACAAATACTCTGCAATGTCAACACATATGAGTAATCTTTATTTTTATTAACAATTCTACATTGTATTTATCGAATAGGTTAAAAAAAAATTGACATTCATAGTTAAATATGATAAATTATGGACATAAAATAATTTCAAGGAGATCAAATATGCCATTTACTGAAATATGTATTTATCAAGTCAAGCCGCAAAAGGTAGAAGAATTTGAAGCTCTGATGCTTGAAGCCAAAAGCCTCTTAGAAAAACAGGAGGGATTGCTTCTGCTTCGGTTCGCCAAAAGAGGGTATCGCATAGACATGGAGCAAATTAAGGAGGGGCTTCCACCTCTTAAAATTAACCGTATCGTAAAAAGTGTTAAGTATATGCTTTACTGGGAATTTGATACAAAAGAGAACTACGGAGCAGCACAAAAAAATCTTTACGACAGCTATTGGAAGTCTATTGAAAAATGTTTAATAGTTCCGCATGACAAATATTTAGGAGAGGGAGTGTTTTAATGGATTTCTCATATTGTGGATTGGATTGTAATGAATGTCCTGTTTATTTGGCTACTATCAGCAAAAATACAGATGAACAAATCAAATTGGCAAACGAATATTCAACTGATGTTACAAAATTCTCAAAAGAGGATATGTATTGTTTGGGATGCCATTCTGATATGGTGTCACAAAAGATGTGCGGTGATTGTGAAATAAGACTATGTGGCGTTAAGAAACCCTATGGAAGTTGTGCTGAGTGTGGCAAATTTCCATATTCTATACTGGAAGAAAATTTAGGTGATAATTCAGAAAATTTGAATCATTTAAAACAGCTTGCCATTAAACACAAAAAGGCAGAGTGATAATATGCAGATAGACAGACTTATTCAAATTGTGTTTCTCTTGTTAAGGCATGAGAATATAACTGCGAAGCAACTGGCGGAGGAACTTTGCGTTTCCACCCGCACGATATATAGGGACATCAATATACTATCGATTGCGGGAATACCGATTACATCACAAAAGGGATATGGCGGAGGATTGTCATTATTACAAGGCTTTTCACTGGACAAATCTTATTTTACGCAGGAAGAACAAAAGAATATTATACAGGCGTTGCAGATTCTAAAGTCATCAAATTATCCCGATGCTGATAAATCATTAAACAAGATTGCTGGATTGTTTAGTCACAATTTGCAGTCCGAATGGCTAGAGATTGATTTTTCCTATTGGGGCAGTCCTGAAAAGGAACGAAACAATATTACGGTTTTAGAACGTGCAATAATCAATAAGTATGTGATTACGTTCACTTATTTTAATGCAGAATTGACAATCACCAATCAGATTGTCGAACCGTTGAAATTGGTTTTCAAATCTCATGCATGGTATCTTGTTGCCTATTCAAAGCGCAAAAATGATATTCGCACTTTTAAGATGTCTCGCATAAGGGAGCTTCAAATAACAGACCAATTATTTGACCGTGAATTACCAAAGGATTTTTCCATTACCCCTGCCTACAAGGAAGAATACAATACGCCGATATTCGTATTACATTTTTCGGAAAAGATAGCGTATAAAGTCTATGATGAATTTCAAGAGAAATACATTAAAAAATTAGACGATGGAACATTGGAAGTGACTTTTAGATACCAGCTTAGTGATTGGACTTTCCTATATCTGCTTTCTTTTGGGGAATATGTTGAAATTATTGAACCTGTTGAAGCGAGAAATATTCTAAAGGAAAAAGCTAAAAGAATATCTGCCATGTACTAACAATGTCGGAAATACAGATGTTTGCCGTAATTTAAAAGATTATAAATAGCAATTATAGGAGTGTATATGAAAGAAAAGTGGATACTCTGTCCTGTTTGCGGTAACAAAACCCGTGACAGAATTAGAGAAGATACGGTTTTGAAAAACTACCCCCTCTATTGCCCGAAATGCAAGCAGGAAACTTTGATTGAAGTCAAAAGTTTGCAAATAACAGTCATCACAGAGCCAGACGCATAGACGCAGAGCCGATGAACTTGTGAAATAAAATCACAGTTCGTTGGCTCTATTTTATTTCATAGGATTTTAAGGCAAACGCCCACCATATAAAAAAACGGTGTGTGGTGGGCGGTATTGCTATGCCCGAAAAGACTTAACAGACACTCTCCAGACCTGTTTTTGAGTTTGGAGGGATTTTTTTATGTCTTTTTTTCGGGCAGTTATCCATCTGCTCATGCAATGCAGAAATAACTTATACATAGCATATCGGGGATTGGCAGGAAGCCAGTTAAAAAAATCCCTGCCCATGCAACGCTACTTCTCACCATGAAACCAGAAGTAGAATCTCCACTTAATAGAACATATATCTCCTATAACCGTAGAGGTCACAGAACCTTTGCGGTTTTTCTTTTGTC
>CALGZV010000179.1 GCA_937934385.1 uncultured Clostridia bacterium
CTGGTTGCGGTCCAATGATTACATACCGGGGAAGCCGGGGAAGCCTCCCATTTTGCCGGGCAGCTTGCGCTTTTTGCCCTTGCCGTTCATCTGCTTCATAAGCTGCTGCATCTGGTCGAACTGCTTGAGCAGACGGTTTATCTCTTCGACAGAAGTGCCGCTTCCGGCCGCGATCCTGCGCTTGCGCGATGGATTTATTATATCCGGCTTTTCGCGTTCGCGGGGAGTCATGGAGCGGATTATCGCTTCCATTCTGTCGATCGCCTTTTCGTCGACCTTAACGTCCTTCATCTGGGACTGATTTACGCCGGGGAGCATCGAGAGTATCTGATCCATCGAGCCCATCTTTCGTATCTGACCGAACTGTTCGAGATAATCCTCAAGTGTGAACTGCGACTTGCGCATTTTCTGTTCAAGCTCCGCCGCCTTTTTCTGATCGTAGGCTATTTCAGCCTTTTCGATGAGCGACAGAACGTCTCCCATTCCGAGAATGCGGCTCGCCATTCTGTCGGGGTAGAACGGCTCGATAGTATCGAGCTTTTCGCCCGTTCCGACGAATTTGATCGGCTTTCCGGTGACATATCTTACGCTGAGCGCCGCGCCTCCGCGCGTATCGCCGTCGAGCTTTGTCAGGATAACTCCTGTTATGTCGAGCAGATCGTTGAACGACTGTGCGACATTTACCGCGTCCTGTCCGGTCATTGAATCGACAACAAGCAGAATCTCGTGCGGCTGTACCGCAGCCTTTATGTCCTGAAGCTCCTGCATCATGTCCTCGTCGATATGGAGCCGTCCTGCGGTATCTATGAATACCATGTCATGACCGTGCTTTACCGCATGCTCAATACCGGCCCTTGCTATCTTTACAGCGTTTTTCTCATCTTCAATTGCAAATACGGGGATATCAAGCTGCGAACCGACGACCTGAAGCTGTTTTATTGCGGCAGGTCTGTAGATATCGCAGGCGACGAGAAGCGGACGCTTGCCCTGCTTTTTGTACATTCCGGCGAGCTTTGCGGCGTGCGTCGTTTTTCCGGCGCCCTGAAGTCCGGTCATCATAATGACTGTCGGCGGTTTTGACGCTATCGTGAGCTTCGACTGAGTTCCGCCCATGGTGTTTGTCAGCTCTTCGTTGACTATCTTGACGATCTGCTGACCGGGCATTAGGCTTTCGAGAACGTCGGAGCCGACCGCGCGTTCGGTCACCGTTTTTATAAAATCGCGTACAACCTTAAAGTTAACGTCTGCTTCGAGCAGGGCGAGCTTTATCTCGCGCATGCCCTCCTTGACGTCCGCTTCGGTAAGCTTGCCTTTGCTGCGGAATTTTTTAAAAGCCGCATTCATCTTATCGACTAAATTATCAAACACTGCAAACCTCCGTAAGATCTTTTATAACATCTGTATTATAACTGCGGACAATATGTCCCGGCGGGTACCGCAACAGTATTCAGCGGGGAATTGCGGTCCTGCTGAACGCGGAAGCTGCCATGCAGTTTACTTGTTAACGCAAAGTGGCGGGAAAAGCTCTTATCGAATGGATAAAACGTGCGCTATTCGTAAAGCTTTTCGAGACGTGCGGCAGAGGCGAGAATAGCTTCTGTATCCGCATTTCCTCCGGGCGTCAGCTTTTTCAGCTCCGCAGAGAGAATACCGATCTCAGTCTGAGCCGCTCTGAACTTGGCGGCAAGACCGAGCTTTTCTTCGTACGCAGTCAGTGCAAGACGGCTTTTTTCTACAGCCGCGCGCACTCCCTGTCTTGTAAGACCGGTCAGCTCGGCGATCTCGCTGAGCGAAAGATCGTCATTAAAGTAGAAGTCAGCAATCTCGCGTTGTCTTTCGGTCAGAAGCTCGCCGTAAAAATCGAGCAGGAAACCGAGATTTATATTGCTTTTTCCGTCTGATCTCTCAGCGGAGTCGGGCAGAATACGCTGCTTTTCCGTACTTATCACACCTCTGTAAAGCAAAATACTTTACAGAGTATACCACAATGTCCTCGATTTGTCAAGTGTTTTTCCGAAATATTGTGAAAAGTTGGGAAAGACACTTGAATTTCGGCGTAGAATATGATATATTTAAAAGAGTGAAATTCAAAATGTAAGTTTAAGATAAAGGATCGTTTATATGCAGAAGATAAAAATGAATATCGCCGATGCGATAAGCACGGCGGTAAAAGATTCGCTGTCAGCGGAGCTTTCCGCGCAGGAGGTATATTCTATGCTTGAATATCCGCCGGATACTTCGATGGGCGATATAGCTCTCCCCTGCTTCAAGCTCAGCAAAACGCTGAGAAAAGCTCCGCCGGTCATTGCCGGGGCGCTCGCTCAGGCGCTTGGGCAGTCGGGAGTGCAGGGTATATCGAAAGCCGAAGCGGCAGGCGGATACCTCAATTTTACGGTCGCGGACTCATATCTCTCGGAGCAGCTTCTTGAAAATATTCTCTCGGCTCCGGCAGATAAGCCTTACGGCTCGTCGGATATCGGCGAGGGTAAAACGGTGGTCCTCGACTATTCCTCACCGAACGTCGCAAAGCCTTTCCATATAGGACACCTCGGAACGACGGTCATCGGACATTCGATAAAGAAGCTCCATGAGTTTGCGGGATACAAGTGCGTCGGAATAAACTATCTCGGCGACTGGGGAACACAGTTCGGAAAGCTCATAACCGCGTACCGCATGTGGGGAAGCCGCGAGTCGGTTGAAAACGGCGGTATCGACGAGCTTGTCTCGCTCTATGTGCGTTTCCATGAAGAAGCGGAAAGCAACGCCGCTCTGGGAGACCGCGCAAGAGAAGAATTTGCCAAACTCGAACACGGCGACGAAGAAAATCTTGCGCTTTGGCGCTGGTTCATAGATATCAGTCTTAAGGAATATTCAAAGACATATAAACAGCTTGACATCGAATTTGATTCCTATAAGGGCGAGAGCTTCTACACCGACAAGATGCCTGCACAGGTTGAAAAGCTGCGCGAGAAGAACCTGCTT
>CALGZV010000180.1 GCA_937934385.1 uncultured Clostridia bacterium
TACTCGTATTGCTTCTATAAACGAAATTCTTCCGGTAAATAAAAATTGTAAAGGCGTTTTAGTGTACCTGAAAAGCGAGAGGAATCCTTCTTTTACAAGTTGGATTCCTCTCTTTTGTATTGTTTGGTTTAATTGCTCAGATGTCTGAATACGGTATCTCAAATATATCCCATGGGAAAATTTTCGGGGGAATGGATTTTACATCAATAGATTTTTGAGTGAACGGATGTGTAAAATTGATACGGAAGCTCCATAGAGCAGTTTTGCATTTCTTTTCGGAACTGCCGTAACGGCTATCGCCTATCAGCGGCATTTTGCGCGAGGCAAACTGGACGCGTATCTGATGTGTTCTTCCTGTGTGAAGCCTGATCTGAGCCAGTGAAACGGCAGAATGCTCTCCGGGTTTATTTTCATATTCTCCGGAACAAAGTAATCTATAATCAAGAGAAGCCTCTTTAACACCCTTTCTCGGCTTGTTTACAACGAAGCTTTTGTTTTTTCTCTTGTCACGGAAAAGCAGATCATTAAATGTTCCGGACGGTTCTTCAGGGATTCCTGTTACTATTGCAAGATATTCTTTCGAGAATTCATGATTCTGAATCATTGCCGATATGCGCGAAGCCGCCGCAGAAGTTTTTGCAACTGCCATAACTCCGCCGGTATCACGATCCAGTCTGTGTACAAGCAAACATTCGGTTCCCGTTTGCTCATAGAGTATAGATATAATATCGTTACCGCTGCCGTCGGCTTCGGAAAGAACTCCCGGAGGTTTTTCACATATAATAAAAAACTTATCTTCGAAAAGGATATTTATATTCATATTTGCTCCGATGCGATCATATTTTTTCAAATTGAACAAGCAGATCGAATTTAAATTCACCTTTCAGACGAAGTACTTCGGGTAATTCAGGTCCGCAGCTGTTGCTTCCGATTCCGCTTTGCGCGTGATCTACGCATAAAACTGTATTGCCGCATTTTTCAAGCTCAAAATCATGGCGCTTTGTACTTAGATCGGATACAGTATATTCGCTTGCATTGAAGGAAAAATCTTTTCCTTTTGCTGTAATACGCAGTTTTCCGTTGTCAACGGAAAGCTCACTCAGTCCGCATCTGCTTCCGCTTTCCTGCGGCTTTATTCTGCTTTCATAAAGTCCCGCAACATCTGAGGAGAATCTTCCTATATATACATTGTCAAGTCTGTCGGAGTAGCATTCTCCGGGGCCGAAACCGTACCATTCTATGTTATCGAAATTTCGCGGAAGTTGTGCTGTGAAGCCGAATCTCGGTAAAAACGGCATGGATTCTCTTTTTTTGCATACAGTCGAAACTGAAATTGCGCCGTCTCCGTATATACCGATTTTGATTTGAAGCTCGCATACGCGTTGTAGAGATGTGGTTACGATCGCGGCATCTGTTTTTATGACGATTTTGTCGCTGAATTTTTCCGCAGTTGAATTATATGCTCTCACATATGCCTGGTCATATCCGGCACGGTACCACTGCGGAGATACATACATATCGTTATCGGTCGGCGCACGCAATATATTCCATTTTATCGGTTTATTTGTGATCGATTCTCCGCCGAAAAATATTTTTTCGAATTCTCCGCTTCTTTTATCATATATGTACTCAAAGGATTTTCCGGATATTTTGATATATCTATCTGTTTCTGAAAAATCGGATGCAGTGCCGCATGTATGTGAAATATCTTTTACCGTATCATGGAGCTTTATAAAATCAAAACCGAGAACATGCCCTGCCTCAGATGCCCATGAATCTCTTTTTTGTGTGTATACAATGCGCAGTGCCGTATCATAAAGTGAGTTCTCACAGACAGGAATATCAACGGATACGTGTTCTCTGGGCGGAAGCGGCGGCAGCTCTATAGGAAGCGACCGCACAGCCTTACCGTTTTGGAGATATTCTGCCGTAACATTCAAAATATCCGAAGCGTCAGTAAAATCAAGTCTGTTTTCGAGTGTAAGTTTTCCATTTTCAAAGCTTGCACGGACAGGCCTTATTGCATTTTTGTATGCATAAAGCGCAGAATGCGGTATTCTGTCGGGAGATACCATCCCGTCTACACAAAAATTGCCGTCGTTAGGATATTCTCCGAAATCTCCGCCGTACAGAAATTTTTTCATTCCGTTTTGCTCTCCGGCATATATCGCATGGTCACACCATTCCCATACAAACGCTCCGAAAAAACCGGGACGGCGATCCATCACTTCTATATAATCTTCTATGCCTCCGGGACCGTTTCCCATGGAATGGATAAACTCGCACAGCATATGCGGCTTTACATTATGCGGATCGTTAAAATATTCGTCGACCTCCTGCGGAGAGGCGTACATTTTGCTGTAGATATCAATAAGTTCGGTGTTGTTTTTGTGTCCTGCGGTCTCATAGAGACTGCTCTCGTAATGTGTCAGACGGGTACTGTCACAGCCGCGGAGCTGACGGAGCGCTTCTTCAAATGCTTCGCTGTATCCGGCTTCGTTTCCGAGTGACCATATAACTACGGACGGGCGGTTGCGGTCTCGTATGACATTTCGCATAATGCGGTCTATAATCGCTTCGCGGAAGATAGGATTCTGCACGGTTTTCCCGTAGTTTTCCATGCCGCCTTCTCCGCCGATAAGATTTACGCATCCGTGCGCTTCAAGATCGCTTTCGGCAACAAGATAAAAACCAAGCTCATCGCATAATTCGGGAAACCACGGAGAGTTCGGATAATGGCTTGTTCGTATGGCATTGATGTTGCTTTGCTTCATCATTCGGAGGTCTGCCATTGCCTGATCCTGTGATATGGTATATCCGGTGAATGGATCGCTGTCGTGACGGTTTACGCCGTTCATACGAACTTTTTTACCGTTTAAATATACAATTCCGTCGCGGACACATATCTCACGGAATCCCACCTGCTGTTTTATATATTCATCTCCGCAGTGAATGAGAAGGGTATAGAGAAAGGGTTGTTCGGCATTCCATAGCTTCGGCT
>CALGZV010000181.1 GCA_937934385.1 uncultured Clostridia bacterium
CATATTTTGACCGCAGCGGCTCTGTATGCCGCCGTAAATGATGAAAAGGAACGGTAACAATATGATTTTTCTCGGTCTTGACGCCGGAAGCACCGGCATTAAATGTGTAGCCTTTTCCGAAGAAGGCGTTCAGCTTTCCGTGTCATATTCGGAGTATAAAACCGCGGCGGGAGCTGGAGATATGAGCGCAGATGCTATATTCTCGGCGGCTTCTGACGTTATAAAGGGATGTGTCAGCTCTCCTGCGGTCGACCGCGGAGATGTGTCAGCGATAGCTGTAACGTCGTTCGGCGAGGCGTGCGTGCCTGTTGACCGTGACGGAAGGTGTCTCTGCGATATGGTCATGTATACTGACAGGCGCGGAGTTGAAGAAAACGACGCTATTGTTAAAAAACTCGGAAAAGGCCGTATTTCAGAGATCACATGCGCCAGCCCTGCGCCCATGTATTCGCTTCCGAAGATCGTATGGGCTCTCGGCAATGTTCCCGGCGTCCGTGAAAATGCATACAAGTTTCTTCAGGCAGCTGATTTTATCTGTTTCCGTCTTTCGGGAGAATTTACTTCAACCCATACACAGGCTTGCCGTACAGAGGCATTTGATATTGAAAAACGCGAATTTTCACATGAAATACTCGCGGCGGCGGGCGTTGATCCATCTCTGATGCCTGAGCCTGTTCCGAACGGAACGGTTATCGGAACACTTCGGCCCGCGCTTGCGGAGGAATTCGGACTGCCGTCCTCTGTCCGCATTGTTGCAGGTTCGCAGGATCAGATCGCGGCTGCGACCGGAGCAGGCGTGCTTTCGGCAGGACAGGCGGTCGACGGTACCGGCTCTGTTGAATGTATTACCCCTGTTTTTGATCACATAATCCGCGACAGCAGTTTTACCGGCGATAACTTTGCCTGCGTACCTCACTCGGTCAGCGGACTTTATGCGACATACGCATTTAATTTTTCGGGCGGAGTTCTTTTGAAATGGTTCAGAGACACTTTTGCTTCGTCTGTTAAGGCAGAGGCAAAATCGCGTGACGTAAGTGCTTACCGTATTCTTGACGAAACATGTCCTTCCGAGCCGTCGGATATTCTCGTCGTTCCGCATTTTCTCGGAGCGGGCGGTACGCCCGATATTGAGCCGGACGCTAAAGGTAGCATAATGGGAATGACGATGCAGACCGGACTTCCCAATATATACCGTGCTGTCATGGAAGGGCTTACATATGAGATGGTTTACAATCTCGAGAAACTCGCTGGACAGGGAATCTGCATAAATGAGCTTATGGCAACAGGCGGAGGAGCATCATCTCCCGTATGGCTGCAGCTCAAGGCGGATATTTTCGGATCGCTTTGCGGCATCCGTTCTATAACACCGCTTCTTACCGATGAAGCCGGAGCGGCAGGCTGCGCGATGATGGCAGGCGTTGCTGTCGGACGCTTTGATTCTCTTGCACAGGCAGCTGAGTCTTTCGTAAAATACGGCGATACAGTATATCCGAATCTTGCGCATAAAGCGCTTTATGCCGAAAAGTACCGCAGGTACAAGCTGCTTCGCGCCGCAACTCTTGAGGTGTTTACGAAATAAAGATATTACGGCGTTGCGTCAGCCGGATAAAACGGCGTATATAACATCTGTAAGCAGGTCAGATCGTACTGCGGTACGACTTGACCTGCTTTTTTGAAGATATAAAAATATGAAATTTATGTATTTTTTCCTGTTCTATTGACAAATTCTGAAAAAAACATTATAATTAAATGCGTATTAAAATTAAATATGAACGAAGATACGGTTTGAAAAGTTGTTAGCTGAGTAGATGCAAAAGGGAATCCGGTTCGAATCCGGAACAACCGCCATTACTGTATTTGACGAAATGAAGAGTAATAATGCCATTGGATCGTTTTGGGCTTTCTGAGAAGGCTGCTCTTTCTGCGGAGACGAGTTCTTTCCGCTTATCATAAGTCAGGATACCTGCCGTATTTTCTAAAAGGTTTACCATGATTGGGCGAGAAGAGTGCAACCGATTATCATGCCGCATTGCCGGCTTTGAGGTTCTGCATTCTTTATTTTTTGCGTTATTTCAAAGCCGCAGTTTTGTCGTGCCTTTTTGATCAGTTGCGCTCTTTTCTTCAGAGATGGGGGAAAGACCTTTTTATTTATTGGGAAAGAGGGGATGAAATTATGACAAGTGAAGAAAAGCGGTCTTGGGCGGTAAGACAGCTGCAAATTAAACAGTCTGAAACAGGCAGACTTCCGCTCAAAAGTGATTTTGATGTCGTTACTTTATCCCGGATAAAA
This sequence comes from uncultured Clostridia bacterium, assembly GCA_937934385.1. GTDB lineage: Bacteria > Bacillota > Clostridia > Oscillospirales > CAG-272 > UMGS911. Next base: position 2,291 of record CALGZV010000181.1, read on the forward strand.
GCATTTTTGGGCCCGTGGCCCAGGGCTTTAGAGGCCGCAGGACTCAAAGCGGCAAAAACGGATGTTTCAAAGAAAAAGAAGCGATCCGGAAAGTGCGGAACTGTAAAGAAAACAAGTGACTGTGAAAAAACAGATAAGTAAAATAAAGGAGGATCTAAATATGAATACAAGGCATAATCGGCTGCTCGCAGGTTTGCTGGCTTTTATTATGATAATATCCGTGCTGCCTGTGTCGGCATTTGCAGCAGAAGCCGATCTGACCGTTTCTACTCCGGAGGGACTTCAAAATTTTGCATCTGATGTAAACGAAGGCAACAGCTATGAAGGAAAGACGGTTGTTTTGGCGGGTGATATAAGTCTCGGCGGAGAAACTAATCCGTGGACGGCTATAGGAACATCGTCCGCTCCGTTCAAAGGAACTTTTGACGGCGGTAATCATGTCATCAGCGGATTATATATCAATTCAACGAAAAGCCATCAGGGACTTTTCGGATATATAAACGGAGGTACGGTGCAGAATGTGACCGTGCAGGGAAGTGTTACGTCGACGGGCGGAAATATAGCCGGAGTTGCGGGATATAACAATAAGGGAATAATCAAAAACTGCTCGAGTGCAGTTGATGTAAACGGTACGGGCGGAAGCTTTGTACATTATTACGGCGGAATCGCAGCTTACAATAACGGTACTGTTACAGGTTGCGTGAACAGCGGAAGTATTACAGCTACCGGAGGAGCTGCATGCGGAGGTGTCGTAGGCTGCAATTTCGGCGGAAGCGTTACCGATTGCTATAATAAAGGAACTGTTGAAAATCCAGGTTCTCATGTCGGTGGTATTATTGGGCAGGGACGCAATGGCGCAAGTACTGCAAACTGCTATAACATCGGCTCTGTAACCGGAAAAACAAATGTCGGAGCGATAGCCGGGCAGGCTCAGGACGGAGCTGCATCATGTCAAAACAGCTATTATCTGACCGGCAGCGCATCTTTCGGTATCGGAAGTCTGTCAAATGCTGATGGGGTTATGTCGGAAGAAGCTATGAAAGCTCAGGAGCTTGCAGATAAACTCGGAGATGCTTTTATGTCCGATAAGGACGGAATAAACGACGGATATCCTGTGCTTATATGGGAAAACTCTGTCAGCACTGATAAGCCTGTGCGTCCTGCTTTTGCAGAAAGCACGGAGCTTTCCGCTGCTCTTGCGGAATATATCCGCGAAGCGGTAAACAGTACTAAAAGCCACAAGCTGTCCTCTTCGGGAACGCTTCTCGGAGATAAAGGATATATGGCGGGCGCAAGCTCTACAGATACCGACTGGATGGCTCTTACTATGGGACGTTTCGGAATATTTGAAGCCGGAGATGACAGCTACAGTTTCCGGATCGACGACGGCGGATACGGCAGCTATCTCGGCGCGATGAGATCGTATATAGAGAAAACATATTCGGAAAACGGCGGTATTCTTCACAGTGCCAAAGCGACCGAGTGGTACAGAGCCGTTATTACTGTTGCGGCGCTCGGAGGAGATCCGACAAGCTTCGGTACATACAACGGTAAGCCTATTGATCTTATTGCAGACGGAAGTTATAACTGCGCTTTGCGGAACGGTCCCGGTACTCAGGGTATCAACGGATGGATATGGGGACTGATCGCGTTGGACGCAGGCTGCTATGATGTTCCGGAGGATGCAAAATATACACGTGAGGATTTTATCACGGAAATCCTTAAAATGCAGCTTACCGACGGCGCAGGCGGAAATGAGTACGGCGGTTGGGTACTCGGCGGTTACGGAAATAGTTCCGACGTGGATATAACCGCTATGGCGATTCAGGCTCTTGCGCCGTACTATAACGACGACACCGTTTACACATACACAAATGAGATCAGCAAAAAAACTGTATCAAAGACAGTTCGCAGGTGTGTGGATGAGGCTCTTGAACGTCTCAGCTCAATGATGAGCGGAAACGGGGGCTTTACTTCATGGGGAACAAATAACGCAGAAAGTATCGCGCAGGTGATCGTTGCGCTTTGTTCTATAGGAATTAACCCGGCGGAGGATACACGCTTCATCACTGCAAGCGGAAAAACGCTTCTTGACGGACTTCTTGATTTCCGTACCTCGGACGGAGGCTTCTGCCATGTAATCGGCGGCGGGTGGAACTCTATGGCGAACGATCAGGCAACATATGCTCTTGTTTCATACTGGAGACTGGAAAACGGAATGCGTTCGCTCTATGATATGCGTTCGAATTTTACAGATGAAGCTGAGGCGGCTATCTATGACGCCGTCGGAATGATAGATCAGCTTCCTGAGCCTTCCGTGGAGAACTATAAATCTGTTCTGAAATCGGCGCTTGACACTTTCCGTGCCGTTCCCGAAAGTGAACGCAGGTATGTAGGTAATTATTCGCAGCTTGCCGCTGCAATTGAACTTGTGGGCGGGGAAGCTGCACTTGATACAGAGACACCGTACATTACAGCTATTGCAGTAACCGAAAATCCGGTTAAATTAAAATATTATAACGGAGAAAGCTTTGATCCTTACGGTATGAAAGTTACTGCAATATACAGCGACGGGAAACGTGAAGAGATCAGCGGATATACGTATTCTCCTGCCGATACGCTGGCTCTTTCCGACACTAAAGTATATATCACATACGGTATTCTGAAAACTTCGATTGATATAACCGTCACGGAGAAAATGCCCTGGGACGGAGAGGGCACTGAAGAAAATCCGTATCTTATCCGCTCGGCAGATGATCTTGCGGATATGTATACGTATATTACCGTTAAGCAAATGCCGACATCCGGAGTTCATTTCAGAATGACGCAGGATATCAATATGAAAAATATTGAAAATTGGAGAGGTATTGCTGAAAGTACATCGAAGGGCTTCTGCGGACATTTTGACGGAGCCGGATATGCCGTATGGAATCTTAATCATACATCGATTTATAGTGGTCTCGGTCTGTTCGGCAGTCTCGGAGACGGTGCATTGATTGAAAATCTTACGGTCGCAAGCGGTAAGATAGGTGTTCCGGGCGGATATAACAATACGGTCGGCGGAATTGCCGCAAGAGTTGTTTCGAATGCTTCGGCAACGATACGCAACTGTCATAACTATGCGTCGGTAAGCGGTCTGTGGGGCGTTGGAGGCATTCTCGGCGAGCTGGAAGATAACGCGCATGTAACTGTTGAAAATTGCAGCAATCGCGGAGAAGTTTATGCGTCATATACCGGAGGCGGTATTATAGGTCAGGTCGGACCAAACCGTTGGAAGAATAACGGCTCGTCCGCGAACATTGTAAACTGTTATAACACAGGTAATATCGGCGGAACGGGAGCCTGGGGACTTGGAGGAATTATCGGAAGTTTCCGTCTTGGAAACACCGATGATTCTGCCGTTAAAAACTGTTACAATGCCGGAACCGTCAGGGAAACAGAACCTTCCGGAGCTGTTATCGGAAGCGTTTGCGAAACATCTGTATCGCTTGAAAATGTGTATTATCTGAATTCTTCATGCGATAAGGCGGTTGGAATGTTTGATGACGGAGGAAATGATACTCCCGGTACGGTTACGGGTGAGGCTGCGGCGAAAACAGAAGCAGAAATGAAGGAAGCTTCTTTTGCGGCATTGCTTGGTGATGCTTTTGCTGCGGATACTCAGACTGTCGGCGGCGGATATCCTGTTTTGAAAGTGCAGAAACCGATAGGAGAAGAAGCTCCCGTTCGCGCGGGACTCGAGATCGGAACTGTCGAAGAACTGATTGCTTTTGCCGAGCGTGTCAATAAGGGGGAGCGCTTTACAGGTAAAACGGTAGCTCTTACCGCACACATAGATCTTTCGGATGTCGATAACTGGATACCGATCGGACGCTCAGGTAATTATTCATTTGACGGTATTTTTGACGGCCGTAACTATGTTATTGACAACCTTTACTCTGTGAGCGGAGGACTGTTCGGCTATGTAGGATCAAACGCCGTTATTAAAAATGTCGACGTTGCCAGCGGTGAGATAGGTAAAGCAGAGAATTACACTCAGTTCCTCGGAGGTATCGCAAACTGGAGCAACGGCGCAGACTTTATCGGATGTTGGAACGGCGCTGATATCTACTGTGCAGGCTACAGCGGCGGTATAGTCGGAACTGTACGCGACGGCGGAGAGAGCCTCATCAGAGAATGTTATAATGTCGGTACCATCTATGGAAAAGACACGCATGTCGGCGGTATCGTCGGCCATCTCGACACGACACGGGAGCAGGAAGGAACCGAGGTCAATGTTACTGTCGAAAACTGCTATAATACCGGTACGGTATATGCATCAGGTTCTGCAGGCGGCATTGCAGGCGGTATTCAGGACGGCCATACGGTACGCGGATGCTACAATGCAGGAGACGTTTATGCTTCATCAGAATCTTTGCCGATAGCAGGATCGATCGTCGGTTCTGTGACAAGAGCAAATACGTTTGAAAAGTGTTATTATGATGTTTCGACATGTGAAAAAGGTATCGGAGAGCTTGACAGCGAGGAGATCATCGGAATGACTGCCGATGAAATGCGTTCTTCGGATTTTGCAGAGCTTCTCGGAGGAAGTTTCACGGAAGATCCTTACGGACTTGCTAACGGCGGATATCCGATCTTCAGTTGGCAGAGTACATATGATGCCGATGATATTAACTATGTAGTCGAAAAGATCGGTGCGATAGGAGTAGTAACGCTCGACAGTGCTGACGCTGTTAATGCGGCAAGAAACGCTTATGATGACCTTGACGGCAGTCTAAAATCCTATGTTTCAAATTATTCTGTGCTTCAGCAGGCAGAGACAGAGCTTGCAGCTATGCAGACCTTATGTCAGGTAAAGGATACTGCAAAGGCTCAGCTTGAAAGCTATAAGGACTTTGAGGATTACCGCGAGGCTCAGCAGGAAGAACTGAAGCAGATTATCGCAGACGGTAAAATTTCTATAGAAAATGCATCTGACGTGGAATCGGCTTTGCAGGCACTTGCTGAAGCAAAGGCTGATATGGACACTGTAAAAACCGATAAACAGCTTACAGATGAGGAAGCGGTAGCGTCGGTTTCCGGGCTTATAGAGGCGATCGGAACGGTCACACTCCAAAGTACAGACGCTGTCAAAGCGGCAAGAAGTGCTTATGATGATTTAGACGATAGTTTGAAATCTCATGTTTCGAATTACATTGTACTCAAGCAGGCAGAAGCAGAGCTTGCTTATTTGCAGATGGTAAGTCAGGCGCAGAGTGTTTCTGAGCTTATAAATTCAATCGGGACGGTAACTCTCGAAAGCGAGCCTGTTATCGCTGCGGCGCGCTCGGCATATGAGTCGCTTTCCAATGAGGAAAAAGCACTTGTTGAGGGCTTGAATGTGCTTGAATCAGCCGAAAAAGCGCTTGCAGATTTAAAGAACGCTGTAAATGATCCTGACGATACGGATATCGGAGATATCAACGGAGACGGAAAGGTCAATTCAAAGGATCTTACACGTCTGATGAAGCTTATATCCGGTGAAAAAGTTGAAGTATTCGGAACTCCCGATATCAACGGAGACGGAGCGGTCAACTCAAAGGATCTTACCCGCCTGATGAAGATCATATCAGGTGCTTTGAGCGCGTAATATGCGGCTGATAGATGATTTTTATGTATCGGTATGCTGATATAACTGTGGGCAGGATGTCCCCGCCTCTATAGGCGGCGGGTTCCATAATCGCAATCAGTAGGAGTACAATCTCCTACTGATTGCGGCACTGCGCAGCAGTGCTCTTGTCCTATCCCTATGACGGGACAAGCCCTTATTGAATATTACTTTTCCGATACGGCGTAAAGGGCGGTCCGGAGCAGGATTGCCTTTTGCGGCATTACGGATACTGTGTTTTTTTTATGTTGATCTACTTTACAAAATGATTCGCAGATGATAAAATAAAAGGAGAAGTCGGAATGCGACCTATAAAAAGGCTTGCTTTAATTTTGAGCAGCTTGTTTCTGATAGCTTCATTCGTACTGCCTGCATTTTCAGTGTCAGCGGCATCTGGTCCGACAATAACTGCAACGCTGACAGATAACGCTGTTCAGAAAGGCAGTAAAAAAACTTTCGATGTTTGGGCGAAAAATTCGGCAGGAGAAAAAATAAAAGCAACTGTAAAATTAAACGGTAAAATTGTTAGTCCGACATGGGATGATACTGAAAAAACAAGCTATACGCTTGTTTTTACCGAGGAAGGGGAAAATATTGTCACAGTTTCCGCGTCGTCTGACGGCGGAAAAAGAAAAGAACTGGCGTATCATATTACATATGTAAAGGCGAAAGCCGGAGAGCAGATCGGAACGGCGATATGGAGCATAGAACTTTTTACGGTCGGATGCGGCTATCTGATCTGTCCGGTGAGTGTGCCGATATATGAAGGAGAGACTTCGGCAGAGCAGCTGATAAGACTTCTCCGTAATAACGGTTTTGTCGGATATTACGGCGGTACGCCGAAATCAGCTTTTTATCTCGGTTACATAGCGGACGGGACGGTATCTGCTGCGAAGTATAATAACTATCAGAAAAGCGGAGCGCCGTCAGAACCGAGGCTACTGAATATTTCTCCGAAAATTCCGGATATACTTATCCCTTATCTTGAGGAAACAATGACATTTTTTGATCCTGACGATTATCTGAATAACTGGAAAGGATATATAGGGGAATTTGCATTTACCAATGGTTCGGGATGGATGTATTCTGTCAATAATATTTTCCCGAATGTCGGATTTTCCGATACATATTTATCCGACGGCGACGTCGTGCGTGTTCAGTATACTCTCGGATACGGCGCAGATATAGGAGGCCTGGTCTCTATAGGCGGAAATGTTCCCGATTTAGATGTACAGCCAACTTCCGGTTACTTTGCCGCTGCGAATAAAGATGAGCTGTGCAAAGCTATAAGCAAAGCCCTGACCTACGGCGATATGTCAAAGAAACGCGTAAAAGAGGTATACAGTGCTGCGATATCGGTTATGGAAACGCTGAATGCTTCTCAGAACGTTGTTGACTCCGCTGTAAATGCACTGAACAGTGCTTTGCTTGATCCCGGAACCGAGACAGAAACAGTTTTGCCTGAAACTCGGCCTGCTATTGATCCACCTGAGACAGATCCTCCGGTTGTTTCCGGTGGCTCAGATGCTTCGGATACTGAAATTCCGCCTGAATTTGTCGGTCCGGTAAAGCCTCCGGATTCCGGAAACGAGACAGGTAAGCCGTCCGGTGCTGACACCGGTATCCCGAACTCCGGAAGCGTATCAGATAAACTGTCAACACATCCTGTCCCGGACAGCGGAACCGGCTTTGAGTCTTCAAGCTCCGGAAATGGTACAAATAAGCCGTCAGTTTCCGGCGGACCGGAGAATTCGGGCACTTCTTCGGGATTGGGAAGCACGGTAAATAAGCCGTCTGCCTCGGACAGTTCGGAAAGTCCGGATAGACCTTCGGGTTCGGGAAACAGATCAAATAAAACGTCAAATTCCTTGCTGCCGTCCGCTCCGAGCAGTATAATCGGAGTGTTCAGACCGTCAGGCTTGTCGGGTAACGTAGATGGGAAGTCATTGCCTTTTGTGACGGAAGGCTTGAACGGCGTATTCGATCCTTCTGATTTCGCAGGTATCTCAAATGAAGCTTTTAATCATGCGGTTTCATCTGACCGTGACAGCACAGTATCCGACAATGAGGGCGGTGCGCAGCAAAAATCGGACGTTTCGG
>CALGZV010000182.1 GCA_937934385.1 uncultured Clostridia bacterium
AATCTGTGATTGCGCCCGGAAGACTGGGTTCTTTCCGGACTTATCAAAAAAAGAGTCTGTCTATTCTGAATCTTCTCCTGAGCTTCATATTATACAGCGTTATAAGCTGTGTAAGCATATAATCGAATATAACAAGCATGACATTACACATGGGATATAATATCCACTTGCCGAATCCAAACGCATCATCGGGAATATGAAGTATATTTTTTGATACATATATTATAGCAGTCAGAACAATATTGAAAAAGACAAGCTTTATCACAGCTGAAACAGCACGGGGAAACCGTTCCGCAAAGGATTTCACCATCGGATAAAGCCCCGCAAAAAAGATATACAGTACCGCAGGATATTTATTCGGAAGTATAAGAAGCGATATTACCGACGTCGATGCATATATCATCCATGCGACCGCTCCTCCGCCTTCAATCACTGAAAGTACCAGTATGAGCGATGCTGCGGCAGCAAGAGTAAGATCAAGTATATCGACAAGCGAACCTATATACAGAAAGACGACACCGAGCGCGCTGAATATTGCTGCAGTAGTGACCGTCTTTGTGTTATTTCTTCTGTTTTTCTTTTTTTCCTTCATAATATATGCCCTATACACCATTGTTCAGCAACAGATACATATCCGAACAAATTAAAATAATATTTCAGCAGCAGCGTATCAGATCTCCGCCCATCATTTCACAGCAGCAATCAGCACATAAAAGTGACGTACACATATCACATCCGTCGCCTCCGCCACCGCGTGAATTACGGTATCCGCGGCTGTATGAAGTCGATGTATTGCGTATATTGTCAAGCGCCGAGCGATATTCAGAGTTCGACGGAGCAAGATAACATGCCGTTTCAAAAAATCTCTGAGCCTCGAAATACCATCCGCGCTGCATAAGCACCTGACCTTTAAGAAAGTTCCATTCGGCGCCTCTGTCAGAAGATGAAACAGAATCAAGTATAAGCTCTGCCTCTGAGTATCTGCCGGCTGAAATAAGATCCCGTATACGGGTAAAATCAGCATTTCCGCTGCTGTAACTTCCGCCGGAATAGCTGCTTCCCGAAGCTCCGCTGCCTGAAGAACGCTCCTTCTGTATTGCCTCGTATGCCTCGTTGATC
>CALGZV010000183.1 GCA_937934385.1 uncultured Clostridia bacterium
GTATGAAGGTAATACTATGGTTTTGTGTTCCTTATGTCGGTATTCATGCCGATTGCTACCGGAGATTTTCGGGCATGTACCTCAATGGGGATTCTGAACCTGAAATTGCATCTGTCTTTGATCCGAGATATGCGGAAGTTCGTGAATATCTTACGGATATATATGCGAACGCTGTTGAAAATTGGGATCTTGACGGACTGAAGCTCGATTTTATCGATTCTTTCACTCTTACTCCGAAATCGGTTGAATCTGATTCGCGCAGAGATATAGTATCGTTGGAGGATGCCGTCGATACGCTTATGTCGGGAATAATGACGAGACTCAGGGCGATAAAGCCTGATATTATGATAGAATTCCGTCAGACATATGTCGGACCTGCAATACGCGGATACGGAAATATGCTCAGAGTCGGCGATTGTCCTGCCGATCCTCTTAAAAACCGCAGTGATATAGTCAATCTGCGTCTTACGTCAGGAAAGACTGCCGTTCATTCGGATATGCTCATGTGGAATGTAGATTCTCATGTCGAGATCGCAGCGCTTCAGATTTGCAGCGTTCTGTACGGAGTACCGCAGATCTCTATGCGGATCGACAGACTGCCGTCCGAACATGTTGAAATGCTGAAATTTTATCTTGATTTCTGGCGCTCGCACCGTGATATTCTGCTTGACGGCGATCTATATGCCAAAAATCCGGAAAGCGAATACAGTATAGTATCCGCACGTAAGGACGGTATGGCGATATATACGTCATACACCGATCCTGTCATTGACTGCGGCGGACTTGATAAGATCATTGCGGTGAATTCGGGTTCTTCAGATACACTGATACTCAGAGGCGCTCTCGGAAAGCGGTATAAAGTGGTGAATTGTCTCGGAAAGGAATGTAAAGAGGGTACTGTTGACTCCTCGCTGTTTGAAGTAAAGGTTCCTACTGCCGGAATGGTATTTGCAGAATGAATCCCGGCAGATAAAAAAGTTTGATTGTATATAAGGAAAATAAAAAGAAAGGTAAGGTATGCTTATATGATTTACAGAGATTTTTGCGGTGACAGTATATCGGCGCTGGCACTGGGCGGAATGCGTCTGCCGACATGCGGCGGAGACGACTCACAGATCGATGAGGCGAAAACCGCCGAAATGGTTGCTTATGCAATCGGGAGCGGCGTAAATTATTTTGATACCGCGTGGGGGTATCACGGAGGTAATTCCGAACTTGTAATGGGACGCGTGCTTTCCGAATATCCGCGCGAAAGCTTCAGGCTCGCGACCAAATTCCCCGGATACGACCTTTCAAATATGGATAAGGTTGAAGAAATATTTGAAAAGCAGCTTGAAAAATGCCGTGTAGAATACTTTGATTTTTACCTTTTCCATAATGTGTGCGAAAGAAATATAGAGCAGTATCTTGATCCTAAATACGGAATATACGATTATCTTATAAAGCAGAAAAGATCAGGCAGGATACGTCATCTCGGATTTTCCGCGCACGGATCGGTTGAAACAATGAAGCGTTTCCTTGACGCATACGGTAAGGATATGGAATTCTGTCAGATCCAGCTTAATTATCTCGACTGGACGCTTCAGGAGGGCAGAGAAAAGGTAGAACTTCTGAAAGAATGGAATATTCCTGTATGGGTAATGGAGCCTGTCCGCGGAGGAAAACTTGCGTCGGTAGAAGAACCGTTCATGAATGAGCTTCGGGCTGTCAGACCTGATGAGACTGCAGCATCGTGGGCTTTTCGCTTTCTTCAGTCGATTCCTGAGGTCGTGACCGTGCTTTCCGGAATGTCGAATATGGAGCAGCTCAAGGAGAACGTAGAGACTTTCAGCACCGAGAAACCGCTTAACAAAAAGGAATTTGAAGCTCTTCTCGGTATAGCCGACCGCATGATACGTCCTAATACGCTTCCCTGTACGGCATGCCGCTACTGTACTTCGCACTGTCCGCAGGGACTTGATATTCCGCTCCTGCTGTCTCTTTACAATGAACATTCATTTTCCGGCGGAGGCTTTATCGCCCCGATGCAGATAAGTGTTATACCTGAGGACAAACGTCCGTCGGCGTGTATCGGATGCCGCAGCTGCGAGGCGGTATGTCCTCAGCAGATAAAGATATCAGAGGCAATGTCCGATTTTGTTAAAATACTTAAGTGAGCCGGAGCTTGCAATTTAAAGCGTCGCGCCCGCAATAATAATATATTCAGGGAGATGAAAGCTATGTCAAACATATGGCACGATATTTCGCCGGAAAGAATAAAGCCTGATGATTTTATCTGCGTTATAGAGATACCTAAAGGCAGCAGAAAGAAATATGAGCTTGATAAGCAGACAGGCTATATTATCCTCGACCGCATACTGTATACCTCTACGCATTATCCTGCGAATTACGGATTTATACCGCGTACCTACGGCGATGACGAGGATCCGCTTGATGTGCTTCTGATGTGTGCCGAAACGCTTGAGCCTCTGTCTCTTGTGCGTGCATATCCGATCGGTGTTATATCAATGATAGATAACGGACATAATGATGAAAAGATAATCGCTATTCCGTACAGCGATCCAAATTATAATCAGTATACCGATATAAATCAGCTTCCGCGTCATATCTTTGACGAAATGCGTCACTTTTTCTCGGTGTATAAAAACCTTGAAAATAAGGAGACCGCTGTAGATGAAGTTGAAAACAGGGACGTGGCTATAGAGATCATATCCCGTGCTATAGAAAGTTACAATAATAAATTCGGCGTTTGACCTAAAAATCCCGAAGCTGTTACCGCTTCGGGATTTTTATTGTAAAACAACAAGGTTCCGGGGTAACCGTCAGCAATCTATGATTGCTCCCGGCGGGTTGGGTTCATGGTGATTTCAGAGCTTATTTTAACTGTATAAATATTTTGTCCGGAGAAGTGCTGAAACTTATCTGAGCTTCATATATTTGCAATGGATTTTTGGGTGAAAACTTTTCCGGTCCGGTTGACAAGCAATATATCTTGTGTTATAATAACCTGAAAGTTACATTTGCGCTTTAAAAATGTGCTTTTGTAGCTCCATTTTAATATGAAACAAAAGTTCTTTTTGAGCTGTGAAAGGAGTCCGCGGAAGGCGGACAAGGATTTGGGCAATGAAGAAAAATGTAGTAGTAGTCGGCTACGGCGGAATGGGCGGCTGGCATGTCGGTCACCTTCAGAAAAGCGATGTGTGCAATCTTCTCGGCATTTACGATATAAAGCCGGAGAGATGCGAGCTTGCACGCAGCCGCGGTATTTTTGCGTATGATTCACTTGAAGCTGTGCTTGCTGACGAACGTGTTGATCTTATCACAATTGGGGTGCCGAACGATTCTCACAAAGAGATCTCGATAAAGGCACTCAGAGCAGGAAAAAACGTTATTTCGGAAAAACCGGTAATGCTTTCGGTTGCCGATCTTAAGGATGTTATAGCTGTTGCTGAAGAAACAGGAAAGCTCTTTACGGTACATCAGAACAGACGCTGGGACGTCGATTTTCTTGCAATGAAAAAGATTCATGACAGCGGAGAGATAGGTAAGATATTCACTATCGAGTCTCGTATTCACGGATCGCGCGGTATACCGAGCGACTGGCGCGGGGAGCGTGAACACGGCGGAGGAATGCTCTTTGACTGGGGCGTTCATCTCATAGATCAGGTGCTGCAGATAATGAGATGAACGCCCCAGTCAAAGAGC
>CALGZV010000184.1 GCA_937934385.1 uncultured Clostridia bacterium
AATTATGCTTAAAATTGAATTTCGTTTCCATACATAGAGCGCAGCGGTAAGCACACAGGAAATGAGTTCCGGCAGAGCATACGGATAAGCCAGCGGTTCGGCACCGCGCAGGCAGTATACGACAAGCATGCCCATAACTGCGTACGGAAGTGATTTTCCGAGCTGTTCGGCAAATTTCGGGAGTTCACGGTTTTTAAACAGTACAAACGGAAAAAAGCGCAGAATCATAGTAACTGCGGATATAACGGTTATTATGAGCGCAGAGTGAAGTACATTCATGTGCGGTCACCGTTCTTTCCGCGGATATTAAGCAATGTGAGTATAAGCGCTATAACGACCATAGACGGAATCAGAAAATTGTCGCGTCCGAATATCAGCAGGCAGACGATCGACGAGATCACGCCGACTGCGGCATAGACATGATTTTTGTTTGTCAGCCACTGATCTGTAAAGATCGTAACGAACAGTGCCGTAAGGGCGAAGTCTATACCTCCTGTAGAAAAAGGAATAATACCTCCGAGCAGCGAGCCTGCGACGCTTCCGGCGATCCAGTATATCTGATTTAACAGCGAAAGAAAGAAGTATCCGTCAGTGCCGTCTTCTCCGCTGTCAGAACATAAAAGCGAATATGTCTCGTCTGTAAGAGAAAATATAAGATACGGTTTTTTTGCTACTGCATTTTTATATCTGTCAAGCATGGATATTCCGTAGAACAGATGCCGTGCATTTACAGCTAATGTAGTTATAGCGGCAGAAATGAGCGAAGCGCCGCCTGCAAGCAGGTCGACGGCGAGATATTGCATCGACCCGGCGTATACAAATACGCTTAGTGCAGCTGCCCATAGCACGCCGTAGCCTTTGCTTTGAAGCAGGATCCCGAAGCCTGCGCCGAGAACGAGATAACCTGCCATTACCGGAAGCGATTTTATAAAGGCTCTTTTTATGATTTTTTTCTTTGTGTTGTTCATGAATCTGCCTTTTGTGTATTTCAAAGTAGTTATTCTGAGCATGTCAGACTGCGGCAAGCACAGTAAAAATATACCGTATCAACTAATATAGCATATTGCGTCATATTTTGTCAATGGAGTATTACTAATTTTCATCCCTTTTTATAAATTGTTTGTATAACGTTCAGCAATCTTTTAAAAACGATTTTGACACAAAAGTATTGCAAAAATTATGTATTTATGATACAATAAAAAAGTATATATTTTCAATTTAAGGAGTTGATATTTTTTTATGGACGCGGACGGGAACATACGAAGTTTGTCCGAGCGTATAAGCGGCGAGCCTGCCGAAGGTATACTCGGACTGATTCTTTTGTTCATTATCTTCATAATATGCGGAGCATTTTTCAGTGCTGCTGAAAGCAGCTTCTCATCGATGAATAAGATTCGCATCAAAGCAAAAGCAGAGGACGGAAACAAACGCGCAAAAAACGCTATCCGTATTGCGTCGGATTTTGATAAGCTTCTTACGACAATGCTTATAGGCAACAATATAGTTAATATTGCTTCTGCGTCGATAGCTACGCTTATCGCAACAAAGCTGTTCGGTACCTCCGACAGGGTTACGTTTTTCTGTACTGTTATAACCACACTTATAGTCTTTTTGTTCAGCGAAATGATTCCGAAAAGCTTCGCCGGAGATCGCAGCGAAACGTTCGCGCTTTTCAGCGCACGTATATTATCTGTTCTGATGAAATTGTTTATGCCGCTGTCCGTGCTGTTTACATGTATTTCATCGGTTTTTACAAAATTACTGTCACGTTTTTTCAAATCCAAGGACGAACCTTCAATAACAGAAGACGAACTTTACGATATTATTGATACGATCGAGGAAGAGGGCGTTATGGATGAAGAGCAGGGAGATCTGTTTAAGTCGGCACTCGATTTTTCACAGACATATGCCCGTGATGTTATGACAATGCGTTCGGATATCTGTGCGATAGACGCTAATCTTTCAAATGAGCAGATACTTGATATAGTCCATGAATCGATTCATACGCGTATTCCGGTTTACGACGGAACAATAGACAGAATAATCGGAATACTTCATGTGCGTAATTTTATAAGAGCATATATTAAAAATCATGACGTTAATATAAAATCGCTTCTTATGCCGACTTTCCGTGTAAGTCCGGACGCAATGATCGACGACCTGCTTTCTGAGATGAGACAGCATAAGTTTTATATAGGAGTTGTATCTGACAGTAACGGAAAAACCCTCGGAATCGTTACTATAGAGGATTTCCTTGAGGAGCTTGTCGGAGAAATATGGGATGAGGACGATGTTATAGATAACGATTTCATAAAACTCGGCGGAAACAGATTTAGGGTAAGTACACACGTCGGTATACGTGAGGCATTTTCGCGTGCCGGAGCGGAGCTTCCGCAGATGAGATACCCTGAAAGACCGATTCTCTCACTCATACTTGAACATTTCGGAAGATTGCCTGATGAAGGCGAGTCGTTTGTCTTCGGCAACATTGAAATAACTGTTGAAGACGTTGAAAACGGAAAAATCGAATATGTTCTTATGCGCAAAATGTCTGACGGCGAACCGGCAGAGGGGAGGGAATGAGCATGGGATATTTGGTTATCATATTGTTTATGATTATCCTTTCTGCATTTTTTTCTGCGTCTGAAATATCTTTTAATGCATCAAATAAAATGCGTCTTAAGAGATCAGCGGAAGCGGGAAATAAGGCGGCAGCACTTGCCTGCCGCATCAGTGATGATTTCAAATCGGCGCTTTCAGCAATACTTATCGGAAATAATCTTGCCAATATAGCTGCTTCTACCGCTGCTACCGTTCTGACGATGGAAATGCTTCTGACACTCGGAACACCAGGGAGCGACGGACTTGCTTCACTGATCTCAACCGTTGTTATGACGGTTCTGATTCTGATTTTCGGAGAGATTGTTCCGAAGATAATTGCGAAGAACAATGCAGATGTTTTTGTATGCTTTTTTGCATATCCGATAAATATTCTGACTAAAATTCTCTATCCGCTTGTATGGCTCGTTATGCGCCTTATCGGGCTGCTTTCAAGATTATGGGGCAGTGACAGCGAGGATGTGCCTACCGTTACCGAGGAGGAGCTTTCATCAATAATCGAAACGGTCGAAGAAGAAGGCGTTATTGACGAGGAAAAGAGTGATCTTTTGCAGTCAACACTTGATTTTCGCGATACTACGGTAGAAGAGATCATGACTCCGCGGGTAGATATGACGACATTTGATATTTCCGACAGCTATGAAGAAATAGAGCAGGTAATAGACCGGTCCTGTTTTTCCCGTATACCTGTATACGAGGATTCGATTGATAATATTATCGGTATTCTGTTTTTAAATCATTACTATAAGAATGTTACTTCCTATGAGCAGCAAAGCAGTTTTGATTTGAGATCATTGCTTATGAAGCCTACATTTATACACAAAACTATGAGACTTCCGAACGCGCTCTCTTTACTGCGTGAGCGTAAGACTCATATGGCGATCGTAACCGATGAGTACGGAGGAACGATCGGACTTGTTACCATAGAAGATATGCTTGAGGAGCTTGTCGGAGATATATGGGATGAATCCGATGAGATTGTGAACGAATGTGTACAAACAGGACCGAACACTTATGAAGTGTCGGGCGATATGAATATCGATGATTTCTTTTCGGAAATCGAATTTGAACCTAAGGCTTTTGAATGCGAATATTCGACTATGGGCGGATGGGCGATCGAAATGCTGAATGCAGATCCTCATGTCGGCGACAGCTTTATTTATCCTGAAAGCAGAGACGGCGATGCGGAGGACGAAACAGAAGATAATGTCCGGCTGTTTATTGCAGTATCGTCAATGGAAGATATGCGCGTGACCGGACTTACCGTACTTGTTACGCGTGACAGCCAAAATGCAGAGTCAGATGAAGGATAAAATGCATTGAGTCTGTTTTTTGAACTGATGGAAATTTAAATTAATCTAAAAAATAAAGCCGTTCCGTGTCGCGCGGAACGGCTTTATCTAAATTACTTATTTAAAGTATAAAATTCGGTTTCTTCATATCAGTCGTTAAGGATTAACTTTGATTTTTTAAACGCTGCAACAAGTGCAGGAATGAGGAGTATATGGAGGATAATTCCCGGAACAGCATTTGTTATTGCACCTGCTATAAAAGCAGAAAAAGGAAACTGCGTGTTGGTGAATCCGGCGAGTATAAACCGGACGGCGCCCCATACGATCCGTCCTCCGATCATGGACATTATTAGTGTAATATATATGTACGGCAGCTTTTTCGGCAGTTTTTTATAAAGTATTCCGGACATAAAACCGTATACCGCAAGTTCAAATGCCATTGATATTGCCGTTGGAAATAGCGGAGGCATGTGGAATATGGCGGAACGCAGAAGCGGAGCGGCTGCTCCTACTATAAGTCCATAAGGCCAGCCGCACAGAAAACCGCACAGAAATACAGGTATATGCATAGGGTTCAGCGCATTTCCGATTTCAGGTATCTGTCCTGTAAGAAACGGAAGTACAAGTGCGAGCGCAAGACATGCGGCGGAATATACCATTTTTTTAATGCGTAAAGAGTTTTCGTTCATATTATTTATGTCCTTTCTGTAAATAAGAACCGGACCCGCCGGCGCAATCAAAAATTGCGTGCAGGTTCCCCGGAACCTTATTATTTCACAACAAAAAGATACCGTCTTATCTCCCGCTCGGCGGAAGATAAACGATACCTTCATGATATCAGCTATTTTATTGCCTATATAAGCACAAAAGAAATATGCAGGACTTCTGTCCGGTGAATCGTCTTCCTGACGATTCTTTATTATGATATCATATTTACATGCAGAAGTCAAGAAAATATTTGTAATTTCTTTTATTTATTCAAAAAATACGAAATAATCGGTAAAATAAAGTTTTAATGTTGAAATTTAAAGCATTTACTTATAGGGCATCTTTTGAGATAAGTTTTCCGATTTGCAATATAGCATCTGAAAGCAGATCGGGGAGGGACATATTTTCGACGCCGGCTATAAATGTATCGCATTTATTTATCGGTATCAATATTCTCTTTGCGTTGCTGCTTCCTATTGCAGCGGCCATGCTCGGAGTTACTTCTCCCATAAGCGCGTCTGCAATTACGATTCCTACAGGACCGACGATTATATCCGCTTTGCGGCTTGCCACCGCCGCGGCATTTTCTCCCGTAGCGGCGGTGACCGATCCGCCTTTGAGCATATTTGCCGTAGCAATACTGTTTGTGCCTACGGCATAAAGCTCCGTGTCCGGATATGCTTCACCTATCAATTTGACAAGCTGCCTGCCGATATTTCCGCCCTGACCGTCTACTATCAGAATTTTCATAAAACTGTCCTCTCAGTGTATTTGGAAAATTTAAGTTTATATA
>CALGZV010000185.1 GCA_937934385.1 uncultured Clostridia bacterium
GAGGATACATGTTTCTCACTTGCAGGAGTAGCAAAATGCGTGTGATGAAACGGAAGAAGCCTTGTAGAACATGCATCGGTACGCATACCTCCGCTGAAGTCGGTATATATAATATATATTTTTGTAAGCCCGCCTGCGAGATACTGATCGAGCAAGGTGTAGCTGATCTCTCTTGCGCGGTCAAGTGTCGGATTTTGCGCTGTATACAGAAAACTTTTTTCGATCGGGATTTTATGAGCTGTAAAGTACGCTCTTCCATATTCACCGACGACGAAAAGCTTTGCATTTGAATGTTCATCCATGAGACGGATCGCCTCTTTTATAACATTCTTATTGTACGCCCCTGCAAGTCCTTTGTCAGCGGTTATTACAAGATAACCGTATGTGCCGTCGAGCTTCTGCTCCTCGCTGCCCGGATAGAAGTATCGGCTTTCAATGTTATCGACCGTGCGGAAGATCCTTTTGATCTCTGCCTGTAATGCATTAAAATACGGCTTTGTGTGATCAAGTTCATTTTTAGCCTTACGGATCTTTGTGGAAGCGATAAGATACATGGCGTTTGTTATTTTCTGTGTATCTTTTATGCTTTCTATATGATTGCGGATCTCTTTAATGCCGGACATTTTTTATTTCTCCCGACTCAGAAATTCAGCTGCAACTTTTCCTGAGAAATCAATTATAGTTTGTTTGTCGCTGTCCGCAAGTACTCCCTCGCTGTCTATACGTGCGCAAAGCTCAGACTGATTTTTCTCGAATTGCTGTATAAGTATATCAAGAAAATCCGGAACGTCGTCTGCACGTATACCGACCATCGTGTGTGCAAGTGCGGAAACAAGAATAATGACTTGCTCATGCTGCGACCTCGGATGATACTGTTTCTGCCGGAGCATTCTCATAAGTCCTTCACCGTATGTGAGTTGCTTTTGTGTAGCTTCATCAAGATCGCTTGAAAACTGTGTAAATACTTCCATCTCACGATATTGTGCAAGATCAAGACGCAGTGTTCCGGCAGATTTTTTCATTGCCTTTGTCTGAGCATCTCCTCCGACACGCGATACGGAAAGTCCGACGTTTACTGCCGGACGCTGTCCTGAAAAGAAAAGATCGCTTTCGAGGAATATCTGTCCGTCGGTTATAGATATGGTATTTGTCGGAATGTATGCCGATACGTCCCCTGCCTGTGTTTCTACGATCGGAAGTGCAGTCATGGATCCGCCGCCGCGAATCTTACTCAGATGTGCCGAGCGTTCAAGCAGACGTGAGTGGAGATAAAATACATCTCCGGGGAATGCTTCCCGTCCGGGAGAGCGTCCGAGAAGAAGACTTATCGCGCGATATGCGATAGCATGCTTGGATAGGTCGTCATATACGATAAGAACATCCTGACCGCGGTTCATAAAGTATTCTCCGAGCGCACATCCTGCATAGGGTGCGATGTACTGTAACGGTGCCGAGTCACTTGCGGTGGCTGAAACAATGATGGAGTACGCCTCGCTTGCCGATGCACTGACAACAATAGTATAGTCAAGCGCTCCGCCGACTCTGAGCGATTCGACGAGCTGCGCGGTAGAACTCGTCTTTTGCCCTATCGATACATAGATACATATGACGTTTTTACCTTTTTGATTGAGTATAGCATCAAGTGCTATAGAAGTCTTTCCGGTCTGACGGTCGCCGATTATAAGCTCACGCTGACCGCGTCCTATAGGGAACATCGAGTCTATTGCAAGTATTCCTGTTTCAAGGGGCGTGTTGACCGGCTGACGGTCAACGATTCCGGGCGCCGGATTCTCAATCGGCCGGTAATCGTCGGCACTTATATCTCCGAGTCCGTCTATCGGGGCGCCGAGCGCATTGACGACTCTTCCTATAAAATCGTCGCCTACAGGTATACCGGCTGTCTTTTTTGTTCTGAGAACATGGCTGCCTTCGCAGACTTCGTCATCCTCATCGAAAAGAATACAACCGAGACTGTCGCGGTCGAGATTCTGCACCATACCGCGTATTCCGCCTGTGAAGAGCAGTATTTCACCGTAGGTCGCATGTTCAAGCCCTTTGA
>CALGZV010000186.1 GCA_937934385.1 uncultured Clostridia bacterium
TACGCTTTCGTATAACCGGGCAAGGCAGGGCGCGATCACTCAGGAAATAACTGAGATTGTCGCAGGAAGCGAGAACTGATTTCCGTTTTATTTTACGGAATATGTATTCGGCATGTTTCGTTTTTAATGTTCGTAAAGGAGTTTTGCATATGGCAGATTCTCATATAGGTACAGTCACACAGGTCATGGGACCTGTAGTAGACGTTAGATTTGAAAAAGGAGAGCTTCAGGCGATATATAATGCGCTGACAATGCCGCTTGGCAAAAAAACGCTTACGGTTGAGGTTGCACAGCATATCGGAGACGGTATGGCACGGTGTATTGCGATGGCGTCTACCGACGGACTTAAGCGCGGTACTCCCGTTACTGATACCGGTTCGGCGATAAGTGTGCCTGTAGGACGTGATACGCTGGGGCGCATATTCAATGTACTCGGAGATATTGTGGATAACGGTCCGGAGATAGAAGCTTCTGCAGAGAGGCGTAACATTCACCGTCCTGCACCGTCTTATGATGAGCTTTCCACTTCTACAGA
Organism: uncultured Clostridia bacterium; assembly: GCA_937934385.1. Lineage (GTDB taxonomy): Bacteria > Bacillota > Clostridia > Oscillospirales > CAG-272 > UMGS911. Next base: position 536 of record CALGZV010000186.1, read on the forward strand.
AATTCTCGAAACAGGAATTAAGGTCATCGACCTTATATGTCCTTTTGCGAAAGGCGGTAAAATAGGTCTTTTCGGAGGCGCCGGAGTAGGAAAAACCGTTCTTATAATGGAACTTATTAATAATATTGCTAAAGAACACGGCGGTTTATCGGTATTTACGGGAGTCGGAGAACGTACCCGTGAGGGAAACGATCTTTATAATGAAATGAAGCAGTCGGGAGTCCTTTTGAATACGTCTCTTGTGTACGGTCAGATGAACGAGCCGCCAGGAGCAAGAATGCGAGTTGCGCTTTCCGGACTTACAATGGCCGAATACTTCCGCGATGAAGAAAAACAGGATGTGCTTTTGTTTATAGACAATATTTTCCGTTTTACACAGGCGGGAAGCGAAGTATCGGCACTGCTCGGACGCATGCCGTCTGCCGTTGGATATCAGCCTACTCTTGCGACTGAAATGGGGGCGCTTCAGGAGCGTATTACGTCTACCGCTAACGGTTCTATTACGTCAATTCAGGCGGTTTATGTTCCGGCGGACGACCTTACAGACCCTGCTCCTGCAACCACATTTGCGCATCTTGATGCGACTACGGTTCTTTCGAGATCGATCGCATCTCAGGGTATTTA
>CALGZV010000187.1 GCA_937934385.1 uncultured Clostridia bacterium
TTGCCTTAGAAAAAGCCATAGCCAGTTAAAAGCTTTTGGATTCTTAAACCTTTTCTCGAAAAGGTTTAAGCCGTCGGAGACATTTTCCGTCATTCTGCCGTTACGCGTTCAAGTACGGATACAAGTGTCTGCATTTCTTCTATGCTTCCGACTGTTATACGGTTGTAATCGCTGATTCGCGGCTTGTCGAAGTGACGGACAAGAATACCGTTTTCCCTGAGCCTGCGGTAAATTTCCGCGCCGCTTATGCGGTCATGGCGCGCGAAAACGAAGTTCGCACTTGAATCGGGAACGGTAAAGCCGAGCCGGCGAAGCTCTGTTGTAATATAATCGCGGTTTTCGGCTATCTTGCGGCAGTTGTCTCTGAAATACCCGTCGTCGGAGAGCGCGCCTATACCTGCCGCCATCGTCATACTGTTTATATTGTAAGGATTTGTCGAATACTTGACCGTATTCAGATCGCGTATAAGCTGGCTGCATGCAACGCCGAAGCCGAGCCTTGCGCCTGCCATCGAGCGCGACTTTGAAAATGTCTGGGTAACGAGCAGATTGTCATAGTGACTGATAAGGCTTACTGCGCTCTCGCCGCCGAAATCTATATACGCCTCGTCGATAACGACGATATTATCGGGATTTCCGCGCACTATGCGCTCGATATCCGAGAGCGGCAGAGCGATTCCGGTCGGAGCGTTGGGATTGGCGATAAACACCGTACCGCCGACGCCGATGTAATCGTCGGGATCTATACTCAGATCGTCACGGAGCGGTATCTCCCGGTGCGGTACACCGTTCAGCTCCGCAAACACCGTATAAAATCCGTAGGTTATATCCGGAAAGAAAGCCGGATGCTCCGCGTCGCAGAACGCCATGAATGCGAAACCCAGTATCTCGTCCGAGCCGTTGGTAAACAGCAGCTCATCGGGCGAAACTCCGAGCCGCTCTGCGGCCGCCGCATTAAGCTCGCGGCATTCGGGATCGGAATAGAGCTGAAGCCGTTCCATCGCCTGAGCCGCCATGCGCTGAGCCTCCGCCGACGGCGGAAAGGGCGATTCGTTCGTATTGAGCTTTATGTATTTTGTATCCTTCGGCTGTTCGCCGGGGGTGTACGGAACAAGTCCGCTGTATTTTTTGCTGAAAAAGCGGCTCACGGTCATTCCTCCGTTCTGATAACCGCGCTTTTCGCGTGAGCGGTCAGTCCCTCGGCGCGCGCGAAATATGCGACGTCCTGCGCGACTCTGCCGAGAGCGTCTTTTGTATAGTATGTGTACTGCATCTTCTTTACGAAATCGTCGACCGACAGAGGGCTTGAAAACTTCGCCGTTCCGCCTGTCGGGAGGGTATGGTTCGGACCTGCAAGGTAGTCGCCGAGCGCCTCTGGACAGTTGCGTCCCATGAATACCGAGCCTGCGTGTCTTATCTTGTCGAGCCAGTCGAACGGATTTCCGACACAAAGCTCAAGATGCTCGGGCGCTATCTCGTTTGCGATCTCGACTGCCGCGTCGAGAGTATCGGCAACGATGATCTTTCCGTTATTATCAATGGAGGTTCTTGCTATGTCAGCTCTGAGCAGCTCAGGGATCTGTACTTCAAGTTCTTTCTGTACGGCAAGCGCAAGCTCTACGGAATCGGTCACAAGCACGGCGCTCGCCATTCTGTCATGCTCAGCCTGCGAGAGCAGGTCTGCCGCCGCGTGGCGCGGATCTGTTCCGCTGTCTGCGACAATAAGTATCTCGCTCGGACCTGCGATCATGTCGATCGAAACCTGACCGAACACCTGCTTTTTCGCCTCTGCGACAAACGCGTTTCCGGGGCCGACTATCTTGTCCGCCTTCGGGACCGTCTCGGTGCCGTATGCAAGCGCGGCTATCGCCTGCGCTCCGCCGACCTTGAATATTCTGTCGACTCCCGCTATCCTTGCCGCCGCCAAAATGACAGGCGCTATCTTTCCCTGAGCGTTCGGCGGCGTGACGATGACCACCTCGCGGCAGCCTGCGATCTTAGCCGGAATGGAATCCATAAGCACAGTGGACGGGTACGCCGCAGTACCTCCGGGAACATAGAGTCCGGCGCAATCTACGGGAATTACCTTTTGTCCCATTACGACGCCGCGGTCATCGTTGATTATAAAGCTGCTGCGCTTCTGCTGCTCATGAAACTTGCGTATATTTGCAGCCGCCTTTTTAAGTATCTCTATGAATCTCGGCTCGACCGAAGCAAACGCCTCGTCTATCTCCTCCTCGCTCACCGCAAGAGAGGAAAGCTCCGCCTTATCGAACTTTTTACAGTATTCGAAAAGCGCCTCGTCGCCGCGCGAGCGCACGTCCCCGATTATCTCGGAGACGACCGATGAAACATCCGCTGCAGCCGTGCCGCGCGCGAATATTTCCGAATTCGGAACTTCTCCGTATTTCAGAATCTTTATCATTTCTGTTCCTCCGTCTGAAGTGAAAGTCCGCGCGCAACGCGGTCTATCGCTTCGCTCTTGAATTTGTAGCTTGCCTTGTTGGCTATCAGTCTCGCGCTGATCGGAACGATCGTGTCAAAGACGGTAAGATCGTTTTCCTTCAGCGTCGTTCCGGTCTCTACGATATCGACGATAACATCGGAAAGTCCGAGTATCGGAGCGATCTCTATAGAGCCGTTGAGATGAATTATATCAATGTCGCGGCCGAGCGAGAGATAGTAGTTATTTGCGATGTTCGAGAACTTCGTAGCGACGCGGAGCGTCCGCGCGGTATCGTCGCGGAAATCCTTTTTCGCAGCCACCGCCATGCGGCATTTTCCCATATTAAGATCAAGCAGCTCGTAGATATCGGGCTCGTATTCAAGCAGGATATCCTTTCCGGCAACGCCGATGTCGGCTGCTCCGCGCTCGACATATATA
>CALGZV010000188.1 GCA_937934385.1 uncultured Clostridia bacterium
CTGTGAATTTTGAGCGTAACAAGCTTTTCGGTTATCCGAAAACGGTAATCGAGAACATCGCATATCTCATGTCCGTTTATGGATATGAGAATATCATTCGCGGCGATCCCTCCGCGGTCGGCAACAGAACCGGGGATTACATTTTTTATCTCTACCGTGGCACTCCCCTCCGTCACACCAGTGCTGAAAATTTAAATTACAAAATCAGAACCCGACCCGCCGGACGCAATCGCAGATTGCGGGGGGCACGCCGAAACCTTGTTGTTTCACCATTACAAACAAAAATCGGGCGGTCATGCAATGCACGCGCCCGATTTCGTTTCATTTGATCCAGTTGATCTTGAACTACCACTACTCCGTATTCTTTTATATCGGAACGTACGGGATTACTCAGCGTCAACCTTAATGATTTCCTTGCCTCTGTAGGTTCCGCAAGCCTTACAAACACGGTGTGCAAGGTTATACTCGCCGCATTTAGGGCACTTAACCATACCGGGCATATCCAGCTTCCATACATTGGAACGTCTTTTATCTCTTCTTGCTTTAGAAACTTTTCTCTTCGGTACTGCCATTTGCCGTACACCCCCTTTAAATTCTGTATCCTCTATGCTCTTTACAGCCTAAGCATTATTGCTCTTCCCCGCTACCGCCGTCAAGCAGCTTTGCAAGACATGCAAGTCTCGGATCGATCTCATGCTTTTTGCATCCACAGTCACCGTCATTAAGATCATGACCGCAATGCGGACAAAGTCCGGCGCAATCTTCTTTGCAGAGAGCCTTTGCCGGAAGCACGAGCATCAACTGTTCATAAAACGGACTCTCGACATCAAGTACACCGTCCTCGATGAAAACATAATCATCGATGACCGGATCGGCATCCTCGTCCTCAAGAGTTCCTCTCACTGCAACAGTTTTGTCGAGCATGACACTCTGTATTTTACGGATCGGTTTCAGACAACGCGCGCACTCTGTCTCATACGGAGCATCAGCGCAAAGGCGAAGCCTTATATATCCTGATCTGTTTGTAACATCACCGCTCACGGTAAAAGGTTCATAAAACGTTATCCCGAATTCGGGTGCAGGATCAGGCAGAATTTCAAATGATATCTCGATACTGTCGCTCTTGCCCGAAAGCAAGGGATACATATCAATATTTTTCACTGCCATGTAAGAGCCTCCTGTGTTTTTAAACAGCCTTATGCCGCAAACATTAAGCGCCAAAACCGTACAAACGTATCACCGCGCATAAAATGTCACAAAAGATATTATACATGTTTTAAGCCGCTTTGTCAAGGGAATTTTCCCAAAACATTGCAAAAAAATTTTAGAAAAGGACGTTTTTCAGTGCGCTGACCCGCAGAGAGCAGCACACATGCGCGATGGCTTATTTTTCGGCAGCTGCGAGCCACTCGATAACATCCGATGTTTCATAGGCAGACGTCCACGAATCGTGTCCTACATTATCATAGGATGTAAGCGTTGCATTTCCCCCGAGATGTTTAATAGCTTCGACCATTTCAACCGATGCATTGTAAGGAACAGCAAAATCATCTGTCCCGTGGAATGCACGGATAGGAAGTTTTGTCAGCGCACCTGCACGCCAGACCATTCCGCCGCCGCAGATAGGAGCGACCGCAGCAAAGTAATCGGGATACATGCACGCCATCTCCCATGTTCCGTATCCGCCCATTGAAATGCCGGTCAGCGTAATGCGTTTTTTATCAACATTCATATCGGACGCCACATGCTCGATAAGATCCATGATCTGATCCGGCATATGATTCCACACTCTGTCAGCAGGGCACTGCGGAGAAAGCGTGATAACGCGGAGTCCGCGGTAATCGTTATCTGCACAGAAATATTTCGGAATTCCGTGTACCTTTACAAGCTCAAGATCGTCGCCGCGCTCTCCGGCACCGTGAAGGAATACGATCATCGGAAGAGATTCCTTGCTCGGATCAAATCCCGAAGGAGTCGTCATTATATAGCGAAGCTCGTTTATTTTGCTTTTAGTGTATAAAACTGATGTATAATTCATTTTATCTGCCTTTCTGAATCACTTTAATATATCGCAGCGGCGTCAGATAACTTCTATGCCGAGCATATCGCAGAGCGAACGGATCGCTTCTGTATTATCGCCGTAAGAAATAATGTAGTGCTGACACATGACCTTGTCGGTGAAGTCCTCTACGTCATCAAGAAGGATCTCAAGTCCGGGAAGCTGAGGAGCAGGCTGTGTCCATCCTGCCTCCTCCCATTTGCGGGGAGAAACGCCGTATCCTTTTACAAGATGCATAACATATTTATCGCCTACAGAAGTGAGACGGCACATTGTAAGCGCACCGGGCTTTACCCTCGATACGTTAAGCACACCTTCGGAAAGCGCTCCGAAAGCAGCGGGCATAACCGTTACTCCGCTCTCGGTGATCTCGGCGGGAACATAGTCCGGAACTCCCGCAAGAACACGGTCTGTAAAGAATTCGTAGAATTCCAGATATGCCGCACACTGTCCGGTAAGATATTTTACCATAAGCTGTGTAACGCTTCCCAGGCAGTCATTTTCAGGTACAGTGCATACTCCTGCAATATCCGCAAGAAGCATAAATAC
>CALGZV010000189.1 GCA_937934385.1 uncultured Clostridia bacterium
TGCACTGTAGAAAGTCGTCCCAAGATTGATGACCTTCGAGCTTTTTATTCTTCCATAGGACAAACAGAAAGATTTAACTATATCTATGAAAAAATCAAGTCGAACGAGGCTTTTTCAGAAGTTATGGGAGCTTTACATACTCGAAAAGAACACGGCGACTTAAATAACAATGGCGTGATTAAAATGATTGAGGGATATTTTACGGAGCTTGCATTTGTCTATGCAGAGTTATACAGGATTTGCAAAAAAGGTGCCATGGTAGCTTTTGTAAATGACAATGTTCGATATGGCGGTGAAGTTATTCCTGTTGACTTCATTAGCTCATCATTTGCTGAGCAGTTTGGATTTAGGGTAAAGAAAGTGTATGCCTTAAAGCAAAAGAAAGGAAACAGTAGCCAGCAAATGGCAAAGTTTGGCAGAATAGCACTAAGAAAAAGCATTACAATTTGGGAAAAAGAATAAGGTAACCGAGCAATGTCAAAGCGTATTTGAAAAATTGCGGCACTTTTTATACCTCAATATCATAATAGTTAGGCATAAGATATGATGAGTACAGCCCAAAGTGAAACTGCTAAAGCTGTTAGGCTCATTTACATATATATGTTTTGGCGACGATTAGCAGAAAAATTCACTAAGTATCTTGAAATTTTAAGCAAAATCGTTTATGATTTGAAATAGAATATATTGCTATTATCCGCAGTTATCGAGCCAGTGTTATCAACACCGATAACAAAATGATAACATTAGCTCATATAGGCAGGATAATATGGATATATCAAATAATCAAAAGAACTACAAACACGACAGAGAATAATCGCTAAACAAAATTGATTAGTGTTTGTCGAATGGGAATAATATCTATCGATTTATTGCAGGCACATTAAAAATAAGTATTTAAATAATATAGTAGCAGGAGTTCAACTATTTGTGTTAAACTCCTGCTATTATATAGGCTGTCGGAAGATCGGTCTGCCTTAGCAACTCCAAAGCGTAATTAAATCCAATATTTTCTGAATACAACACATATAAGCGTTTGTGTTGTTCAATCTGACTTTTAACTCCGGTATAATAAAGACATCAAATAAAGGAGGCAAAAAGCCATGAATACAGATAAGATTTACGCAGAACAGCTCGCTAACGAATATGCGCCGAAGAGAGCTTCAAAGGTGGTCGCTCTTCGCAAGCTGGACGCTAAAGCAAAACGTCCTGCTGCTGTTTTCACATACACCTTTGGAATTATTTCCGCCTTGATTTTGGGAATCGGTATGTGTCTATGCATGAAAGTTATAGGAAACGGCAGCGATTTTATGTTCGCGCTCGGAATCGTGATAGGCATAATAGGAATGGTCTGCATGGGTATCAATTATTCCATATATAAAAGAATACTGAACAACGGAAAGCAAAAGTATGCTTTTGAGATTATGGAACTTGCAAAAGAGATCAGCGGAGATTAAGCTATGAAAAAAGCAAAGATGATTTTAAATAAAGTGTTGTATCCGTCGAAATGGATCTTGATTTCTGTTCCGCCGATTGTATTTGCTGCACTTATTTTCATCTTTGCTGCAAACAAAAAAGAGAGTGCGGCGGCATATCCTATATACGGATTGTCGGCGTACTCTCTTATAATCTGGCTCGTATCTGCTCCGAAATTATTAAGGTCAGTCAAAACAGGAATCATGAACAACAGAGCCGTGAAGAAGATAGCCGGTACAAAAATAGGAGGCAGATATCTGTCTGATATGGCTTTCCGGGGCAGCATAGGTATATATCAGGGAATGGCAGTAAATTTTTTATATCTTCTGTTCCGTGTTATCGCCGGCATCCGGTATGCATCTGTATGGTTTATTTCTATAGCCGTATACTATTTGGTGTTGGGAACCTTGCGAGCCTATCTGATTTTCAGTTACCGCCGCAGAAAAAAGTACGGACTGTCCTATGAGTATCGGTGTTACCGCCGCACTGCGTGGCTTTTGTTTTTATTGAACATTCCTATGGGCGGCATGATTGTATTGATGATACGGACAAATGCAGGCTATACTTACCCCGGTTATGTAATCTATCTGTCAGCGCTTTATACTTTTTACACAATGATTCTATCGGTTGTCAATCTTGTAAGATTCCGCAAAATCGGAAGCCCGATTCTGTCCGCCGCCAAAGTGCT
>CALGZV010000190.1 GCA_937934385.1 uncultured Clostridia bacterium
TAACTATCAGAAACAATAACAATACTAAGGAGCATTACATCAATGATGAGATCAAAACCGTGTTGGGATTTGCTCCTACCAAGATCGTGCGGGTCATAGGTCCTACGGGCGAGCAGCTCGGGCTTCTTACCGTTGCCGCTGCGCAGAATAATGCATACGACAAGGGTTTGGATCTCGTTATGATCACTGCGCAGGCCGATCCCCCTGTATGTAAGATAATAGACTACGGTAAGTTTCGTTTTGAACGTGACAAGAGGGAAAAGGAAGCGAAGAAAAAGCAGCAGGTCATGAATCTAAAAGAGATCGGACTTTCCTGCAAGATCGACACGAATGACTTCAATACAAAAGTAAATCATGCGCGTCGTTTTCTTACCGGCGGAGATAAGGTTAAGGTTATTGTAAAGTTCAAGGGACGCGAAATGAGTCATCTTGATGTCGGACGCGAGCTTCTTCAGAAATTCCGTGAAGCATGCGAAGATATCGGAAGCGTCGATAAAGCGCCGAATCTTGAGGGACGTTCCATGTCGATGTTTATAACACCCTTGAGTAAGCGTGACGGCACAGGACAGGCAAAAGGTACTTCGAAGAAGTCTCCGGCGACGAAGTCCGAAAGGACAGCCGGCAAATCTGAAGATAAAAATACCGAGGAGTAATTCTCCGGGATATTCCGAAAATAAAAATTCTGTATAAACGGATAAATACCGAAAGGAGTTCCTATCATGGGAAAAATTAAGACACACAGAGCTACCGCTAAAAGATTCAATGTCACAAAGAGCGGTCTGGTAAAGATGAATCATTCACATCACCGCCACAACCTCGGCATAAAGGCACAAAAGAGAAAGAGACATCTTAGACAGGGAGCATATCTCAGTGAATCGTTCGCAGCAACGATCAAAACGCTTATGCCTAGCAAGTAATTTTGGCAAGTTTATGTTAGCAGGAGGAAATTGAAATGGCAAGAATTAAAAGAGCCGTAATGACTCGTAAAAGACGCAATAAAGTATTAAAGTGTGCGAAAGGTTACTGGGGCGCTAAGAGCAAACATTTCAAGATGGCCAAACAGGCCGTAATGAAGAGCGGTAACTATGCATTTACAGGCAGAAAGCTCAAGAAAAGAGATTTTCGCAGACTTTGGATCACCAGAATTTCTGCACAGGCTAAGGTCTGCGGCATGAACTATTCTACAATGATGCACGGTCTGAAGCTTGCAGGAATCGATCTTAACCGTAAGATGCTTGCAGAGCTTGCCGTATCCGATAAGGATGCATTCGCAGCACTTGCTGAAAAGGCGAAAGCAGCTCTTTAATGTAAGTTTATACATCCGTTCAGCGGACGTAACGAACATAGAAAGACCCGGGACACGTCTGCGCATGTACGCGCGGGTGCATCCGCGGGTTTTTCGCGTTAATTGGCGTATATGCGGGAAAGTATAATTAAATAGTATTGACATCAATCTAATACTTTGAGGAGGCGGTATTTTTGCTGAATAACGATAAAAACGGAAGCATGGGAGGATACAGCTATATTACATCGAGAGCTAACCCTCTGATTGTCGCGACTGCGGCACTTTCGGAAAAGAAATACCGTGACAGATACGGATATTTTGTTTTTGAGGGGCGGAAGCTTTTTGCTGAAGCTCTCTCTTCGGAGGCGGAGATCGTTAATGTATTTATATGTGAAGATATTCCCGGAAATATTGTCTCCGGATTACCTTCTGATAAGGTTATTGTTGTCAACCGGAGAGTATATGATAAAATCTCAGGAGAAAAATCTCCGGAAGGTATTTTATGTGTAGCCAAACATATTGACTTTTTACACAAATTTGTTAAAATATATAATTGTAACGGTAAGGCGTCGGGAACAAAATTTATGGCTGTGCAGATACGCGATCCGGGAAATCTCGGTACGATGATACGTAATGCGAATGCGCTGGGAATTGACGAGTTAATTATTTCATCCGATTGTGCCGATATTTATAACAGACGTACTGTGAGGGCAGCTATGGGTGCGCTTTTCAGACAGAAAATAACCGTTTGCTCCGATATTCCGTCGGCGGTAGAGGCCTTGCGCAAAAACGGATATCGTGTGAATGCAGCATCACTCAGCGGCAATCCGATGAGGCTTACCGATATGAATATCGACAGCAGCGACTGCTTTTTGGTCGGAAATGAAGGACACGGTCTTTCGGAAGATCTTATAGGTATCTGCGACAGAAGTGTTATTATTCCGATGCGTGAAGAGAGCGAATCGCTGAATGCTGCGGCAGCGGCTGCAATACTTATGTGGGAGACCGGTAAAAGATCATGGATTTTGTAAATCATTATGATGAATTTGGTACACGGTATGATTCAGATATTGTTTACTGGATGTGGCTGAGCGTCGTGTGCGGAGCGGGCAGTTCCGCGCCTGACAAGCTTTTTAAGGTATTTGGTGCTGATGCTAGACAGATATACAATGCGTCTCCGGAGGAGTATAGGTATGTCCCGGGGCTCAGAGGCGAAACTATTGACAGGCTATGCATAAAAAATCTTAAAACAGCTTATGATCTTATAGACTGGTGTAAACGTCATAATGTCGGGATGATACCGTATAACAGTGAATATTATCCTAACAGCCTGAAAATAATAAATTCTGCTCCTGTTATGCTTTATTATCTCGGAATGGCTCCGCGTATAAACCGCAGACTGTCTTTTGCAGTTGTCGGCACAAGAAAAATGACGGAATACGGCGGAAAGCAATCGTATTCCATGGGATACGATCTTGCTTCGGCCGGAGCTGTTGTTATATCCGGAGCAGCACTCGGCGTTGACGGATTTGCGCACAGAGGCGCGCTTGATGCAGGCGGATATACTATAGCTGTACTCGGATGCGGTATTGACCTTATTTATCCTAAAGAACATATGAATCTTATAAGGGAAATAGCGGTCAGCGGAACGGTTATTACAGAATTTTGTCCCGGCACAAAGCCGACCAGGTGGAACTTTCCTGTAAGAAACAGGATAATAAGCGGACTTGCTCAGGGAACGGTCGTTGTCGAGGCTGATGAGAAAAGCGGCTCTCTCATAACTGCTAACTATGCAATGAAGCAGGGGAGACCGGTCTATGCTTTACCCGGAAACGTTGGAAATGCCACCAGTTCCGGAACAAATTTGCTTATAAAAGACGGCGCGAAAATGGCCACTAATGCTTTGGATGTTCTATGTGATTTTGAGGAATCTTACGATGATGTCATAAATCTTGAAAATTTAATCGGGAAATTATCGAAATACAGCATTGACGGCAGTTTGAAGAATGTGTTCCGCAAGCAGCCGGAGAGGGCGTATCCTCCGCAGTTCGGTAATAATAAAAGCGCTCCGGCAAGGGTATATTCAAAGGGCTCATCTGTCTCTCCGCATACTCCGACCGCAGAGATGCTTCCCGATGATAAGAAAGCTGCTGATGCTCGAAATGATGAATTAATCAGGGAAGCAGTTATAGAACCCGCGGCGCTTACTGCCGACGAAGTTTCAGGGAAGCTTTCGGAATGCGGACTTGATGAAGCTGCGGCTGAGCTTTACGGAAATATTCCGGAACAGGGAAGTATATCTTTTGATGAACTTTCAAGAAGCGGTATAGAAATCGGAGAATTGATGGAGATGCTTTCGTCTCTTGAAATGATCGGTGCTGTAGAGCTTTCACATTCTGAAGCGTCAAGAAGAAAAGTACGGCATGATGGCTGCTGATAAAATCACTTTTTGATAAGGTTCCTGTATTAATGAATATTATTTATTTGACCGGCATATGAAAAAACATATATAATAAAGGGAACACGATATGCCGTGTTTTCTTTGTATAACTGCATTAAGATATTAAAACAGAAGACATGTTATGAAAGGGATAAAAACAGAGATACAATGTCACATCTTGTTATAGTTGAGTCTCCGTCAAAGGCGGGAACGGTAAAGAGCTATCTCGGCTCCGGATATAAGGTAGTCGCTTCGATAGGCCATGTACGTGATCTTCCCAAAAGTACGCTCGGAGTTGATATAGATAACGGTTTTGCAGCAAAGTATATAAATATCAGAGGAAAAGGGCCGCTTATTGCAGAACTTAAAAAGGAAGCAAAAAATGCAGATAAAGTATACCTTGCAGCCGACCCTGACCGTGAGGGAGAGGCTATCTCATGGCATCTTGTTGCTGCTCTCGGAATACCGGAGGAAAAGGCTTGCCGTATCACATTTAATGAAGTTACGAAAACGGCTGTCAAAACGGCGATCAAAAATCCGCGCGCGATCGATATTGATCTTGTGAATTCACAGCAGGCGCGAAGGATACTCGACCGTATAGTCGGATATAAGCTGAGTCCTTTTTTCTGGAAAACTATACACGGAGGACTTTCAGCGGGTCGCGTCCAGTCGGTTGCCACACGTATTATTGTTGAACGTGAGACTGAGATACGCAGTTTTGTTCCTGAAGAATACTGGACTATCGATGCTGTCTTGAAAACCGAAAAGGGTGAGAGCTTTAAGGCTAAATATTACGGAAAGGGACGTAAAAAAGCTGAGCTTCATTCCGGTGAAGATGCTGCTGAGGTGCTTCGTGATATCGAGGGAAAGCCGTTTTCGGTCTCGTCGGTAAAGCGTTCCACTCGTATGAAGAATCCGCAGCCTCCTTTTACGACGTCTACGATGCAGCAGGATGCTTCACGTAAGCTCGGATTCCGTTCAACACGTATAATGCAGGTAGCACAGGAACTTTATGAGGGCGTTAATGTCGGCAGTGAAAACGGAGGAACGCAGGGACTTATAACATATATGAGAACCGACTCGCTTCGCGTCTCGGATGAGGCAAGGAAAAAAGCCTCCGAGTATATTACAGATCGTTTCGGCGAGAAGTATGTTCCTGCATCGCCCCGCGCATATAAGACAAAAGAAGGCGCACAGGACGCTCACGAAGCGATACGTCCTGCAAATCCATTGCTCGATCCCGACAAGATAAAGAAATATCTCAGCGCCGATCAGTATAAGCTTTATAAGCTGATATTCAACCGCTTTATGGCAAGCCAGATGGCTTCTGCCGAACTTGATACGGTATCTGTAGATGTGAAGTGCGATGATCATGTGTTCAGAGCGTCGGGATATACCGTAAAATTCCGCGGATGTCTTGCGGTTTATGGCTCTACCGAAGAAGGCGATGACGAAACCGAAACATCGTCGCCCGGTATGCTTCCGGCGATTTCGGAGGGAGAGACACTTACTGCGGGTGAGATAAAGGATATGAGACACTTTACAGAGCCCCCGGCGAGATACAATGAGGGTTCGCTTGTAAAATTTCTTGAGGAAAAAGGTATAGGCCGTCCGAGTACGTATGCTACTATAATTACTACGATAATTTCGCGCGGATATGTCGAGCGTGACGGCAAAATGCTGAGGCCTACTTCTCTCGGTGAAATAACTACAGATCTCATGAAACAGTATTTTCCGGAGATAGTCGATTACGAATTTACGGCTCAGATGGAGCTGTCTCTTGACAATATCGAGCATGGTCAGAGCAGTATTCAGGATGTACTCGGGAGCTTTTACGATAAATTTGCCGGACAGCTTGAGTCTGCCGAATCCTCTGTGTCGCGTGAAGATGTTAAACTGCCTGTTGAGGAAACGGATATTATCTGCGAAAAATGCGGCGCAAAAATGATAGTAAAGAACGGCAGGTACGGTAAGTTTGCTGCTTGTCCGAACTATCCCGAATGTAAAAACACAAAGCCTATCGAAAAGCGACCTGCGGATACTAAAAGCGGCGGTGAAGAAACTAAGCAGCCGGAACCGATACCTGATATGAAATGCGAAAAATGCGGCGGCGATATGGTTCTGCGTACAGGAAGATACGGAAGCTTCTATGCGTGTGTGAATTATCCCGAATGCAAGACAACAAAACAGATCGTAAAAAAGATAGGTGTCAAATGCCCTGTATGCGGCGGTGAGATAGTCGCAAAGCGCGGAAAAAACAAATCGTTTTTCTACAGTTGTGAGAACTATACAAAGTGCGGATTTTCTTCGTGGGATCTCCCTCTCGGTGAGAAATGTCCTGATTGCGGAGAAATGCTTTACAGGAAAAAAGGTAAGAAGCTTGCCGTATGTCACAACAAAGAATGCGGATACAAGCGTGAATATGAAGCGGAGACTGAAAGCGAAAGCTGAATTCTGCGCGGACAGTTAAATGGAGCATCAGCTTCGGATCTTATACAGAAGGTGAGATTAAAATGAAAATACTGATAGATGCCATGGGGGGAGACAACGCTCCGCAGGCGCCCGTACTCGGTGCGCTTGATGCGATAAAAGAATATTCCGATCTCTCGGTCACTCTTGTAGGAGATGAGCGGCTTATACGTGCAGCCGCTCAGGAGGCCGGACGTTCCGGAGAGCTTGACAGCATTGAGATCGTACATACCGACGGTGTGATAAATATGGAGGACGATGCGCTCAGCGTCGTAAAGCAAAAAAGTGATTCATCTATGGCGGTCGGACTTCATATGCTTGCGGACGGTAAGACGGATGCGTTTGTATCTGCCGGAAATACAGGTGCGCTTCATGCCGGATCGTCTCTGATAGTCCGCCGTATACGCGGGATACAGCGATCAGCTATAGCTACCGTACTTCCGTTTGCAAAGCCTATGCTTCTTATTGATTCCGGGGCTAATATAGAGGTACAGCCTGTGTATATGCGTCAGTTTGCTGTAATGGGATCGATATATATGAAGTACGTGTTCGGCGTAGAGAATCCCGAAGTCGGACTTCTTAATAACGGTGCGGAGCGTACAAAAGGAACAAAAAAGCTTATTGAGACCTACGAGCTTCTTGAAAAAGATGAGACTTTGAATTTTGTCGGCAATATTGAGGGAAAGGATGCTCCGCTCGGCGGCTGCGATGTTCTTGTTACCGACGGATTTACCGGAAATATTTTTCTTAAGCTTACCGAAGGACTCGGACTTTATATGCTTTCAAAGCTTAAAGATTGCTTTTATGATAACATTATAACAAAGGTATCTGCGCTTGGACTCCGCGGAAATCTTAAAAAATTGAAAACATCTTTTGATCCGTCTGAATACGGAGGAGCGCCTCTGCTCGGACTTTCCAAACCTGTTATCAAGGCGCATGGCGGATCGAACGCAACAGCATTCAAGAATGCCGTTCGCAAAGCAGCTGATTTTGCATCGGCAGGAGTTCATATTGAGATATCTAAATGGGTAGAGGCTGATTCTGCTAAAAATATTGGGGCTGACAGAACCGGTCAGGAAAATACACAGGAGATTTCGCACGCCGAATAATGAATATTATTGTGACAGAAGATCGGATTTGATCTATGCCGTTTTGAAATACATGCCGGTTGGGCAGAGCACTGTAGCTCTTGATGATAAATATAAATGTGTTCTGATTGGAATCGGATGAATGAATGGAGAACAAAATGAACGAGGACAGAGAAAAGCTTCCAGCTGATGCTGCCGGACTTGAAAAGGCTGTAGGATATACCTTTTCTGATAAAAAGCTGCTTCATACCGCGCTTACGCATTCGTCATATTCAAACGAAAAGCGCGCTCACGGTATCGCGCGGCAGTGCAACGAGCGCCTTGAGTTTCTCGGAGATTCGGTGCTTTCAATAATAGTCAGCGATTATTTATTCGAAACATATCCTGATATGCCCGAAGGAGAGCTTTCAAAGGTACGCGCAGGAACTATATGTGAAAAAGCGCTCGCGGGATTTGCGGGGCAGATAGAGCTCGGAAATTATCTTTTTCTCGGGCGGGGAGAGGATCTTTCAAACGGACGCGAGCGTCCTTCGATCCTTGCCGATGCTTTTGAGGCGCTTCTTGCCGCAATATATCTTGACGGAGGAATATATCCTGTCAGCAAATTCCTGCTTCCGTTTGCAGAGGAGGAGATAGAGCGTATTCTTTCGAGCGGTCATACCGCTGATTATAAGACGATTCTTCAGCAGATAGTTCAGCAGGAGCATGGAGAACTGCTTGAATACGTTCCCGTCAGCGAGACAGGACCGGCGCATAAGCGGGTATTTACCGTTGAAGCAAGACTGAACAGCAATGTTATCGGGATCGGAACGGCGGGAAGTAAGCGCGCGGCTGAGCAGATAGCAGCGAAAAAGGCACTTGAGCTTTTCGGCGATAAAACCTGATATGGCGGAAGTTCTGATATTATGAAGCATATAAATATTCCTGTTTTTATTCCTCATCTCGGCTGCCCGAATACCTGTGTTTTCTGCAATCAGAGAAAGATATCCGGAGTTTCGGAGTTTGATATCGGAAGCGTCAGAGACAAGATAGAGGCTGTTCTTGAATCCGAACGCGTCAGCGGAGCAGAGATAGAGATAGCTTTTTTCGGAGGAAGTTTTACGGGTATACCGAGGGACCAGATGATTTCTCTTCTCGAACTTGCAGGAAAATATCTCGGCAGCGGGGATGTAAAGTCGCTGAGATGCTCGACCCGGCCTGATTATATTGATGAAGAAATAATAAGCATACTTATGTCTCACGGAATGACGACGATCGAGCTTGGAATACAGAGCATGTCGGACGAAGTTTTGAGGCTCAGCAGGCGCGGTCATACCGCGGAGCAGTCGACGCGTGCGTGCCGGCTGATAAAGGAAAGCGGAATGAAACTTGTCGGTCAGATGATGACCGGCCTTCCCGGATCGTCGCGCGAGGACGAGATACATACTGCGGAATGTCTGTGCCGTGCAGGAGCGGATGCTGCGCGAGTTTATCCGACGATGGTCTTTGCTCAGACAGAGCTTGAATCAATGATGAACCGTGATGAATATATTCCGCCCGATACAGAGGATACTGTAGAGAGGGTAGCCGATGTACTCGAGGTATTCGGCAGACATTCGATCCCTGTTATAAGGATAGGGCTTTGTTCGAGCGATGATCTTGAGTCCGACACGGGAATAGTAGCCGGAGGATATGAGCCTGCGATCGGTGAAATGGCGGTCAGCCGTATTTTTCTACGAAGAATGACAGAGGCGCTCGGATCTCCCGAAAATGTGAGCGGTGAGGCTCTGCGCGATGGAACTTTCTGCGTCACCTGTCCTCCGCGCATGACGTCTGCGGTTTTCGGTCACAGAAGTGCAAACAGAAAAGCGCTGTTCCGTATGTACGGGATAAAAAAGCTTACGGTTACAGAGAACGCAGATCTGGACGGATATAATATTAAGATGTGCAGCGGCAGATGAGGCTTTTTTACATAATATTCGGAATGCTTTTAAAATTGAAATGGATGGTCGAAGAAATTGAAATTAAAATCATTGGAGCTTCAGGGATTTAAATCTTTCCCCGACCGCACCGTTCTGAACTTTAATTCGGGTGCGACTATCGTTGTCGGGCCTAACGGAAGCGGAAAATCGAATATATCCGACGCGATCCGTTGGGTTCTCGGAGAGACCTCCGCAAAAGGTGTTCGCGGAAGCAAGATGGAGGACGTGATTTTTGCCGGGGCGAATTCCCGAAAGCAGATGGGTACTGCGGAGGTATCGCTCATTCTCGACAATACCGAGGAGATAGGAAAGATACCGGATCGCGGCGATGAAATAGTCGTTACGAGACGCTGCTTCCGCGGCGGAGAGAGCGAATATATGATAGACCGCCGCCCGGCGAGACTGCGTGATATAAGCGAGCTTTTTATGAATACCGGCGTAGGTAAATCCGGATATTCGATCATCGGGCAGGGTAAGATAGCGGAGATCGTTTCGCAGAAAAGCGAGGACCGCCGGACTATATTCGAGGAGGCAGCCGGTATATCGAAATACCGCTCGAGAAAAAACGAGACGGAGCGGCGCATGGAGAATGTTGCCGAGAATATGGTTCGTGTCGGAGATATACTGAGAGAACTTGAAGCACGTGTTGCACCGCTTTCAAAGGAATCGGAAAAGGCAAAAAAATATCTTGAACTGTTTGAAGAGAAAAAGCGCCTTGACGTTGCGCTTTGGCTGTATGACGTTGAAAATGTCAGAAAAAAGGTGAGCGAACTTTCTGATTCTGTAGCTGTTGCAAAGCGCGTGCTTGATGAGGCGGACGGGGAGCTTTCTGCGCTTGAGTCAAAAAATGAGCATCTGTACGACGAGTCTCAGGCAACAAAAATAAAGGCTGAGCAGACTCAGCGGGCGCTGCGCGAAAACAGCGCGGCGGCGCTTGAGCTTGAAGGAAATATCCGCGTTATAAATAATGAGCTTGAACATCTTAAAAATAAAAAGACTGACGCGGGAGCAGAGCTGAGCATGCACCGTGCAGCGATCGTGGATGCGGAAAAAAATACGGAAGAGCTGTGCGCGGCTCTTGCCGGACTTAAAGAAACGCTTGCAGTTCAGCGCGGAGAGCATGAGGATATTACCGCAGAGGCTGACGGGCTTAAGGAAAAGCGTCTCGGTATAGAATCTGATATGGCTGAGTCTGACAGAAAGATTCACGCTATGAATGATACGCTTGTAGCCGGAAAGATCAGGCTTTCGGAGATAGCAGGCTTCCGTGACAGTATCGGCGGAAGAAAGGAAAGCCTGTCTTCCGAGCTTTCCGAAATCGCCGCGCGCGACGCGCTTCTTGAGGAAAGGATAGGAAAGGCTGAACGGACTGTTGCGGATTACATGCAGAGATCCGAACAGAAAAACGGACTCTGTACCGAACTGAGTGAAAAAATAAAGGCTCTCGATGCACGTATAGAGGCGCTTCGATCTGCTCAGGGTAAGCTTGTTACCGAACTTACATCGAAAAAACAGCGTGCCGATACGCTTAAACGTATGGAAGAGCATTTTGAGGGATATAATAACAGCGTTCGTTTTGTTATGGACAATTCGGAGAGAGGACGCCTGGACGGTATTCTCGGTCCGGTGTCGCGAATGATAGATGTTCCGAAAAAATACAGCGTTGCTGTCGAGACTGCTCTCGGTGCTAATATTCAGAACATTATAGTTGAGAACGAAGAGGCGGCAAAACGCGCTATTTCCCTGCTTAAGCAAAGCGGTGCCGGGCGCGCGACCTTTTATCCGATAACTTCGGTAAAGGCGCAGCCGCTCAATATGAACATATCCTCTCTTGAACGCAATGCAGGTTATCTCGGAATTGCATCGGAGCTTATAACCTGCGATGACAGGTGCGAGGGTGTTATCGGATATATGCTCGGCAGAACGGCTGTATTTGATAATATCGATAATGCAACAGACTGTGCAAAGGCTACGGGCTACAGATTGCGTATCGTTACGCTTGACGGTCAGATAATAAACGCCGGCGGTTCATTTACCGGCGGATCTTCAAAACGTGACAGCGGAATGCTTACTCGCGCTCAGGAGATCGCAAGGTTTGAAATTGAAGCTGAGAAGCTGAACATAGAGCTTACGGCAAACCGAGAAAAAGTCGAGTCGCTTCAGCGCGAATCGGACGGGCTTGCCGATGAGCTTGAAGGCGTAAAGCAGGATCTTTCGGTACTCGAAACTATGGTTGGAGCTGAACAGACGCAGAAACTTGTGCTTCAGTCGCAGCTTGAAAACGATCGCGCACAGTATGACAGAATATCAGGCGAGCTTGAACAGCTCAGCGCCGAGAGCGAGCGCGGAGATGATGAACGCGGAAATCTTGAGAGTGAAAACGAGCGTCTGACTGCTGAGCTGTCCGCAGAGGAAGGCCGCAGAGACGGGCTTGAAAAGCAGCATGAGGAGCTTAACAGGAATATCTCACGCACGCTTGAGCGTGCTAATGAGAAGCTTATCAGGATAACCCAGACCGAAAAGGATATTGAAAGCACCGAAAGAGATGTTGAACTCAGCCGAAGCACGGAGGAGTCGCTTCGCCAGCGAGCAGCCGGCGATGAAGAAAACATTGCCGGAGCCGATTTTCAGACCGAGCAGTATAAAGTGCAGCTTGAGACCGCCCGGACAGAGCTTGCCGGACTCAAAGAGGATGCGCAGCGGCTTGAACAGGAAAATGCAAGGCTTGCAGATAAGGGACTCGAAAGCGACGCAGCGCTTTCAAAGCTTCGCGATAAAATAAAAGAAGAATCTCACAGACGAGAGAATCTTTTCCGTGCATATACCGGACTTGATTCAAAATACGAACAGGCTAAGTCGGAGCAGGACAAACTTTCGTCAAAGCTTTGGGATGAATACGAGCTTACATATGCCGCTGCCGCAGCGCTTGACTATCCACCGGTCACGGAGGAGAGCAGGGTGCAGTCTGTTTCAAGACAAAACGAGCTTAAAACAAAGATACGCGCGCTCGGATCGGTTAATGTCGGCGCTATAGACGAATATAAAGAGGTAAGCGAACGCGCTGAGTTTATGAGAACTCAGTACGATGATCTGTGCGTGTCGAAGGACGATCTTGAAAATATAATCTCAGAGCTTGAAACCGAGATGAAAGAACGCTTTATAGACGTTATGGAGCAGCTTGATGCAAACTTCAAGGTTACGTTCAGAGAGCTTTTTGGCGGCGGCACCGCAGAGCTGCGCCTGACCGACCGCGAGGATCCGCTCGGCTGCGGTATAGAGATAAATGTTGCGCCTCCCGGAAAGATAGTAAAGAGTATGTCCCTGCTGTCCGGAGGTGAGCAGTCGTTTGTCGCAATCGCTCTGTTTTTTGCGATACTCAGCGTAAATCCTACGCCGTTTGCGGTACTTGATGAGATAGAGGCAGCTCTGGACGACGTTAACGTTGCCCGGTTTGCGGATTATATCAAACGTTATTCCGGTGACACGCAGTTTGTTGTTATAACTCATAGGCGAGGAACAATGGAGATTGCGGATACGCTTTACGGTGTTACCATGCCGGAACGCGGAATTTCGAGAGTTCTCACGCTTAATATTACCGAGGTGGAAAACCGTCTGGGTGTAAAAATAAACTGATCAAAAATTCACAAAGTGTTCGAATAATATTATTATAATATTTTAAACTTATAAAAAATATGTGTTATTATATTATACGGAGATTATAGGCTGACTTTTCGGTTTGGTAACCGGAAAGTATTCTTTAAAAATACAGTTAGTTCAGGAATGCTGCTCTCCGTTATCGGCGCTTAGCTGTTATGTGCCGGATATGCCGCTTGCTTTGTGATAATATTAAACGCCGCTGTGCGGCGGAATGGAGTTTTTATGTCTTTTTTCGATAAGCTTAAAAAAGGTCTTACAAAGACAAAGGACGGTATTTTCAAGCAGGTGGATAATCTTTTCAAAGCGTTTGTCCGCGTCGACGAGGATATGCTTGAGGAACTTGAAGAGTTGCTTATAATGGCCGATGTCGGAGTCGCTCCGACCGAAAAGATAATTGACGCGCTTCGTGAGCGTATAAAGGAGGACCGTATTTCCGATCCGGAAGCGGCTAGAGAAGCTCTTATAGATATTCTTAAAAATGAGATCGGAGAGGGAGAACCGCTGCGGCTTGGTACAAAACCGTCTGTTATCCTTGTCATAGGTGTAAACGGCGTCGGAAAGACTACGTCGATAGCTAAGATAGCCGCAAGTCTTAAGCGCGGCGGAAAAAAGGTTATTCTCGCTGCGGCAGATACATTCCGCGCGGCTGCGATAGATCAGCTTCAGGTATGGGCTGACCGTGTCGGAGTTGAGCTTATAAAGCATACGGAGGGATCTGATCCTGCGGCTGTTGTATATGATGCGGCTGCGGCGGCGAAGAAAAGGGACGCCGATGTGCTGATAATAGATACGGCAGGCCGTCTTCATAACAAGAAAAATCTTATGGATGAGCTTGCAAAGATAGACAGAGTGATATCCCGCGAGCTTCCTGGATGCGACCGCGATACACTGCTTGTGGTGGATGCCACGACCGGTCAGAATGCGATCAGTCAGGCTAAGGAATTCAAAAACGCTGCAGATATAACAGGACTTGTTCTTACGAAGCTTGACGGGACAGCAAAAGGCGGAATAGTATTTTCAATTAAAGAAGAGCTTGGGATACCTGTTAAATATATTTGTGTCGGAGAACAGATGGACGATCTTGAACAGTTCAGTGCAGACGATTTTGTCCGCGCTCTGTTTGAATAATATTTTTGATATAAAAGGATGGCTGCACTGTGCTTAAATTTGTACTTGCAACTCATAACAAAAATAAAGTAAAAGAGATGGAGAGTATTCTCGGCAGGATGCTCTCCGGAATTTCTGATTCCTCAGATGTCGAATTTTGTGTTTTAACGGCTGAGGATGTCGGAATGACCGATGAAATAGAGGAAAACGGCAGTACCTTTGAAGAGAACGCCAGGATAAAAGCCTCTGCGCTTGCCGCTTCCGACAGGTTCGCCGTAGCAGACGATTCCGGACTTGAAGTCGATGCGCTCGGCGGCGCTCCCGGCGTATATTCAGCGAGATATTCCGGAGGAGGAGACAGTGCGAATAACGAGAAGCTGCTCTCCGAGCTTAAAGAAGTTTTCCCCGAAAAGCGTACAGCGCGGTTTGTCTCGGTAATATGCTGTATTATGCCGGACGGCAGAGAGATATCATGCCGCGGCGAGTGCGAGGGGCTGATTATTGATTCGCCGCGCGGAAAAGGCGGTTTCGGCTACGATCCGCTGTTTTATTATGTTCCGCTTGAAAAAACCTTTGCGGAGCTTACCGCTGACGAAAAAAACCGTATAAGTCACAGAGCTATCGCACTTGAAAAGTTTTCTTCGGTTTTCGCGTCAGAGCTTGAGGCGGGAAGGATTTGCGGAAAATGACCGCGGGATCAGTCAGCATGCCGCGGAAACGGATAGGCATATACGGCGGAACGTTTGCTCCCCCTCATAACGGTCATGTTCATGCCGCGAGGTGCTTTACCGAAGAAGTACGGCCCGATAAACTGTATATTATGCCTACATTTATACCGCCGCATAAAACAAGCGAACCTGACGACGATCCTGCTGACAGGCTTGAAATGGCGAAGCTTGCTTTTTCGGAAATTGACGGAGCTTCAGTGTCTGATTTTGAGATTGTCCGCGGCGGAAAAAGTTATACGGTAAATACTCTTGAGTACTTTTGCGGCGAAGGCGATTTGATATTTCTTTGCGGAACGGACATGTTTTTATCACTCGGAACATGGTACAGACCAGAACGGATATTTGAGCTTGCCGAAATTGCTTTTATGCGGCGTGAGCGTGTGTCTGAGTCTCTTGAAATACAGATATCGGAAACGTGCGATTGTTATAAAAAGAAATTCGGCGCGAGAATAACTATGCTGCGGTCGCCGGCAGTCGAGCTTTCATCGACCGAGGTGAGAGAAGCGCTGTTATCCGGAAGGAATATCGACAAACTTGTCCCTGTAGCTGTCGCTGAATATATACGAAAAAAGGGACTGTACGGCACAAAATGCTGACAACACGGTATCAGGCTGAGATTTTGATGTATATTTATGCTCAAGAGGATAATTTTTATTTATGACGGAAATAATAACGGCGAAGGATGAACACAGCTGTCAGTACGATGATCAAAAGCTGTCGGAACTTCGCGATAAAATAAGAAAAGAAGGATTTATCAGCGATCGCAGATTTTCACATACACTTGGGGTTGAAGCTGAATGTAAGGCTCTTGCAGTGCTTTTCGGATTCAGTAAAAACGATTCGCTGCGGCTTTGTGCGTCAGGCTTGCTTCACGATATAACTAAGGAAAAAACTACGGAGGAGCAGATCGCTCTTTGCGATCGTTTCGGAATCGTGTATCCTGCTGATGCAGTATGCTCGCCGAAGGTATTTCACGGTTGGACTGCGGCAGCTCTTGTCCGTGAGCTGTATCCGCAGTTTTGCGATGAAGAGATGTGTACGGCGATCGCATCTCATAATACAGGAAGAAGCGGTATGACGCTTTTCGACAGTCTGCTTTATCTTGCGGATTATATTGAACCGGGACGCAGTTTTGAAGACTGTATAAGGCTCAGACACTTTTTCTATAAAGGAGCAGAAAAGGCAAGCGGTGATATAGCAGCGCTTTGTGTGCACCTTAGGGAAACGCTTATCCTGTCGTTTGATATGACTGTAAAATGCCTGCTTGAGGAGAGACAGGAGATTTTTTCTGAAACGGTTGCAGCGCGGAATGTGCTTATCCGCGGTGAATGCGCATTTATCGGCGAATAAGTTTAACCTGCACGCAATATCTGAATGTGATCCGCAGTGCGGAAATAAATAAAGCAATACGGTGTGCGTCTGAAAGTGTAATTTATCAGACGTACCATCAGAATGGAGATATAAAATGGGTAACAATAGAAACGATATAAACGGGTCAAATCGGCGTTCGTCAGAAGACAGGATTCATTCGGACAGAAATTCCCGCGCTTCGTCTGGCCGTTCCCGCGAAAACGGACAGGCAGGAAATACGGCAAGGAGCAGCGGCATTCATAACGGTCTGCATTCGGAACAGTCTTCTTCCCACGATGAAGATAAAAGAACTCATTCCGGATCAGCGCCATCGTCTCAATCGAGGCGGCCTGATAAAAAACGGGCGGCAAAAAAGCGGAGAAGGAATACTGCTCTTATAAGTATCGGAATTTTTCTTGTTGTTCTTGCTGTTGTTATATTTATTTTTTGGCGTGTAGTTGATACCTATGAGCCGCCGATGTCTCCCGGACCTTCGGGACGTGACACGTCGGCAGTGTTTACAAATGCTCCGGACGAAAGTGAAACTGCGGAGGACAGCCTTGGAGATGCTCCTGTAATATCAACTGTGGGGAGCGAACGTAAAAAAGGGTTTTATACCATGCTTGCTGTCGGACATGATGCCGTTGCGGTGAATACCGACGTTATAATGCTTGTTTCGTTCGACACCGAAAACGGAGCCGTATCTATAATGCAGATCCCGAGAGATACGTATATAGAAGCTAACGGTTATGCACGTAAAATTAACAGTGTTTATGGGGCTATGCGCGATAGATCTCTGACCGATAAGGATGAAAAAATCGCTTCCGGAATGACCGGACTGGCGCACGTTATTGAAGACGGACTCGGCATTCCGATCGACTTTTGGGCTATTGTAGATCTGAGCGGATTTAATGATATTGTAGACGCGATAGGCGGTGTTGAAATCGATCTTGCTTATGATATGAAATATCAGGATCCCGACCAGGATCTTTATATAGATCTGAAGCAGGGGCATCACAAGCTTAACGGTGAACTTGCCGAGCATTTTGTCCGTTTCAGGTACGGATATGTTGAGGGCGACATAGGAAGAGTGGACGCGCAGAAGGTATTTATGAGCGCTCTTTTCCGTCAACTCAAGAGCAGTGTGAATATTTCCAATGTTGCAACGCTTGCCGAAACAACGATCGGAATGGTAAACACTAATATGAAAGTGCTTGACTGCGTTTATTTTGGAAAGAATTTCCTTAAGAATGTGGATTTTGAGAACATAACATTTCTGACCATGCCCGGAGA
>CALGZV010000191.1 GCA_937934385.1 uncultured Clostridia bacterium
GAACGTCTCCAGTATCTCGTTTTTCTGTTCAAGAGATTCGAGCAGTCCACCGAGCCTTTCCGGATCTGAATATTCCTGATAACGCAGGAGATGATTAACACCTTCAAAATGAAGCTCGCCGTCTCCTGTGTCTTCAAGAACAGAATAAAGCGCTTCCATTATACTGTCGGTCATTTCTCCGCAGCCCACCGAATCAAGCTTTGCACGAAGCCGTATTATATCGGGAAGAGTAACACTCTCAGCCGAACGCCCCGCCATACAGCAGTTAAGGATAAATTCCACCTGCCCGGCAGCTTCCTCTGTAAGCTCAGCAGCATTTGAATTTATATAAGCCGTTTTAGCTGTATGCCTTCCTGCAGTTTCAACAACTATGACGAGCAGCATGACGTCAGAACCGAGATATACCGTTTTAAACTGTATTACCGATGCAGCGCCGAATGCAGGGCGTGCGGTCAGCGAAGCATAATTAGTCATCATAGACATAAGCTTTCCCGCACGTTCGAGTATTTTATCAAGCTCTGCAGTTCTCATTCTGACAAGACGGTTAAGTTCCATAAGCTCACCGGATGTCATACGGTAGCTGTCCATAAGTCCGTCGACATAAAACCTGTATCCGCGTTCGGTCGGGGCTCTGCCGGCCGAGGTATGCGGCTGAACAAGATATCCCATATCCTCAAGCTCCGCCATCTCATTACGTATTGTAGCTGAGGAAAACGCTATCTGTCCGTTCTGCGTCAGAAACTTTGAACCGACAGGCTCTCCGGCAGAAATATAAGCGTCTATAACCGCACGCAAAATAAGCTTCTTACGCTCACTGAGTCCGCAAGACTCACTCATATGCCGTTCCATAACAAAATCTTACCCTCTTGATTTTTGACGTTTCAATCCGCAAATTAATTTAACGTTTTTATTTGTTTTAGCACTCTCTCGTGTTAAGTGCTAAACACTATATAAAATTTACCATGTTTTGAAGTTTATTTCAACAGTATTTTACGTATTAAATGTTAACAATGTTTTAATTGCATTTATTTTAACAGTCCGACCGCTAAAAAAGCCTTCTAAAAATATAACACTTAAAATAAATCCGGTCATAGCATCTGTCTTACGCAGCGGTCTTGCATTGTTTTGCCTTCCTGTATTTACTTTTTACATAAATTGTGGTATACTCTTTTAATATAACTTAATATAACAACTGGCGGTAAAACAGTAACTGCCGGAATTTAACTGCCGAAAGAATATATATTTACATCGCCGAGCGACGGAAATACAAAATCCGGACGATCACATTCCGCGGCAGAGTCCGCATCTTCCTTACATGTTTCGCCCGAAAGTACAAGAACAGACGTTATTCCATGCCTTTTTCCCATGGCAATATCCGTATAAAGCCTATCTCCGAATACACACATCTGTTCTTTCGAGAATCCGGTTTTTTCGCATATCATGTCAACTGTCTGACTGTACGGTTTACCGAAATATACCGGTTTCACACCTGTTGCTGCAGTTACAAATGCAGATATCGCTCCGCTGTCCGGAATAAAACCGTTTTCGGTAGGACAGTTAAAATCAGGATGTGTTGAAAAATACTCTGCTCCTCCCCGTATAAATGTGCATGCGCGTTCAAGTTTACGATACGTCAAAGTAAGATCAAAACTTGTTATAACTATATCCGCGCTTTCCGCATCATCTCCGATAAGCGGGATACCTCCGGCGGCAAACTGCCGCCGAAGCTCGTCCGTTCCGACAAGATACACTCTTTTTCCTTGTCGGAATCTGTTAAGATAAAGTATCGTGACATCCGCCGAGGTCATTATTTCGTCCCTTGTCGGCTCAAAGCCCATCCGGGAAAGCCGCGAAAGATAAAATTCCGGAATATTTGATGCATTATTGGTAAAGAAAAGGATCTTCCGTCCTGCGGCTCTTAGATTTTTTATAAAATCTATTGCGCCGTCAAACGCCTTTTCTCCGAGATATACGGTTCCGTCCATGTCAAAAATAAAAAGTTTTTTTTCAGCCAGCGCCCCGTGCATTTCCATTATTATGTATCTACCCCTGTTTAATATTTTATTTTTATATTCTAACATATAACAGTTATAAAGTCCACAAGAATAATATAAATTAAAAAAATAAAGCGCCTAATAATTAAATCCATCGAAAAATATAAGAAAGGTATAGTTTTTAATGAAAAATGTTATAGGAATTGATATAGGTGGAAGCACAACAAAAATCGTCGGATTTACAAAAGACGGGAAGCTTATCGAACCGATGTCGGTAAAAGCCGCCGATCCAATCACCTCTGCATACGGAGCTTTCGGAAAATTTACCGACGTTAATAAGCTTTCTCTCGATTCCATAGAAAAGGTAATGATCACCGGAGTAGGATCGGCTTATATTTCAACGCCTATTTACGGACTTCCGTGCGAAACACGGCCGGAATTCGATTGTATCGGAAAAGGCGGGCTCTGGCTGTCGGGACTGGACGAGGCAATTATTGTCAGCATGGGTACCGGAACAGCAATGGTATATTCAAAAAAAGGAGAAAACCCTGTATACCTCGGCGGAACCGGAATCGGCGGAGGAACTCTGCACGGTCTGTCTCATATGCTGTTCGGAATCGAAAGCGTAGAACATCTTTTCACACTTGCAGAAGGCGGAGATATTTCACATATTGATCTTAGAATCTCCGATATAACAAGCAAAGATATACTGCCGGAAATGCCCGGAAACATGACAGCAGCAAACTTCGGAAAAATAGATGACCTTGCCACAAAAAGCGACAAGGCACTCGGTATAATAAACATGGTATTTGAAACTATCGCAATGTGCGCGATTTTTGCTTCGCGCGCACACGGATCGAATAATATCGTCCTTACCGGAAATCTTACAAGCGCTCCGATAGCAAAAGATTTTTTCGCATCTCTGAGCAAAATGTTCAACGTTAATTTTATAATTCCCGAACGTTCATCATTTGCTACCGTCATCGGCGCCGCCCTTTAAATAATCAGTTTTAACGGTCTCATACTGACCCAATACAGATCGCAGTATGATATTTAGCCAGTTAAATATCATGTTTTTCATACAGCTTAATTAGCCGCACCGATATTAAATTATTTTATCTTGACGGTTCGTTTCCCATTCCCGGAGCTGCACCGCCGATTATTCCGCCGTTCTGACCGGATTCGTTTCCATGATCGCCGATTATCCCGCTGTCACGGTCAGTCCCGTTTACTGCGCCTCCCGGCATATTTGAAGAATCTGTATCGGTACCTCCGGAATTTCTTCCGTCCGTGCATGCGGTAAACATGCTTACGCACGCACATATCGCTGCCGCAGCAGCTGCCGATCTCAGAAATCTTTTTCCGATTTTGTTTTTCACAATAAACTCCGATCTGCCGCTATAATGCGACACAAAATATCATTCATTTTCCAATGAGAAAAACTAAGGTGTGAAAACAAACGAAAAATTTACTTAAGCTTATTTTACATCTTACTCATTTTTCAAAAAACACACCGAAATCCAGAAGGCTTCCGGCATGTATTTTTAGTATTTAACGGGAGATGCCTTTCGGACATCCCCCGTGATATAAAATATCACACGAAAAGAAACAAGGAAAATCCGAAAATGGCACCGCCGCAGCACATGAGCGTGATATACACACTTGCTCCGTGCTGTATTATTATTATCCGCTGATACACTTACTATACATTCAAAAGAAAAACAAAAATTTCTAATTATTAAAAATATGCTGTATTGCAGCATACAGTATATTTTATTAATTTCAATTTTTTTTCGTTTTTTCTTTACTTTTTTATTCCCTCATAGTATAATGGTATCATAGCATGTCTGAAACGGCTAATAACATGCTTTACATAACTTACAAGCAAAAATTAATAAGGAGATAAACTAAAAATGTCAAACAAGGTACTTGTTGAAACTTCAGCACGCCATGTACATCTTACCGAAGACCAGATAGAGATTCTTTTCGGCAAGGGTGCAACACTCACACATAAAAAAGATCTGAGCCAGCCCGGTCAGTTCGCATGCGAGGAGCGCGTTACGCTCGTCGGCCCCAAAAAACCGATCGCAAACGTAATTATTCTCGGACCGGCACGTAAAGCAGGACAGGTAGAGATTTCATACACAGATGCACGTACACTCGGCATAGATGCTCCTGTACGCGAAAGCGGCGACGTCGCCGGAACACCCGGATGTAAGATCATCGGCCCTGCAGGTGAACTTGATCTGGCAGAAGGTGTCATAATTGCAAAACGCCATGTTCACCTCGATCCCGCAACTGCCGAGCAGTTCGGTCTTTCAGATAAGCAGATAGTTTCCCTCAAGATCGATAACAGTCTCGGACGCAGCACTGTATTCGGAGATCTCGTTGTCCGTGTAAATGAAAACTTTGCCCCTGCAGTTCATCTTGATACCGATGAAGCAAATGCGGCATGTGCATTCGGTAAATGCTTCGGAGAGCTTATCTGAGCGGTATAATACATCAAAAAAGCTTACGCGGCATAAAAATCGCGTAAGCTTTTTATTTTAAATAATATGCTCAAACTATTTATAATAAATACATAGTTCGGATATGTTCAAACGGCATTTAAGACCACAAAAGCAGGCATAATTTTTTCATATATACTATTTCAAAATGCAATTTCAATTATTCAGGCATACCGTAGTTTATTACAGGCAAAATGCTCTTGAACATAAATTTATATTATGATGCCTGGGTATCCGAGCCGAGAGACTGATCCGAAACCGGAAAATCCACTGATATATTTCCCTTGTCAGATACAGCAGTTATTTTACACGGATATGTAGTACCGGAATGGTACGCGTGTCCGGCAGACGTACCGTAATACA
Organism: uncultured Clostridia bacterium; assembly: GCA_937934385.1. Classification (GTDB taxonomy): domain Bacteria; phylum Bacillota; class Clostridia; order Oscillospirales; family CAG-272; genus UMGS911. The sequence continues at coordinate 4,865 of CALGZV010000191.1, forward strand.
TGACAGATCCGAGCGGAGCGTCGACCGTATATTCACATTCATTATTGCGGTCAACTGTTATTCCGATATTTCCGGATAAACTACGCATATCGGCAATTCCTGCAAAAACAGGCTGATTAAATTCTATGTTTCCGTTTTCAGTATTCAGAATGTATCCTGTCTGAGAATACGCATTTCCGCTTACCGAAATGCTTCCCAAAGAGGAAGCTATGCTGCAGTCCGCTTTATAGGCTATATTTTCAACAGTCACATTGCCGTCTTCGACTTCAATATCAATTTTTCTGATATTAAGCGTATCAGGAAGATAAACCGTCACCGAACGCTTGGCGTTTTCATCAATCCCGGCTTTGCCCTTTCCGCCAAACGGAAACAGATAACGCATACCGTCAAATGATATACCGCCTGATGAAATCGTAACAAATGAGCTGAAACTTATTCCGTCGGATATTTCAAGTTCACCGTCTGTCATCGACAGGCTGTATTTGTACTTTTCAAAATTTACAAGCTCAGCTTCGGCACGGTCAGCGCCTCCGATTATATGCACATCGCAGCGTCCGAGAGAAAGCTTTATCCTATTGATACTTTCTGCCTTAAAATCAACCGTATCGAACAGATCGCCTGATTCATTATAATTATAGCTGAAAATATCTACACCATCTTTTTCGGCATTGCTCTGCGCGACTGAACAGGTTATTGTTCCTGCAATAATAAGAGCGACCGCAACTACTATAAAAATTACTGAAGTAGGCTTCATTTCAGCTTAGCACACTCCTCTCTGAAATGATATACAAACCCTTTTATACGGTCGACCGTATAAAAGAAAAATCTGATCAGATAACCGATAGCGATCGGCACAAGTCGCACTGCCGCATTATATATCAGTATACCCGCGAGAATTGTGATTCCGGCTGAAATAATCCCGATACCTATTTCATAAACACCTACAGGCGCGGTTGAGAAAAGCTGTGTTATTCCGTAAATTATAGAAATAAGCGAAAACGCAGAACCTGCCACAGTCAGTCCGATAAGTCCGACCATCATAGTCAGTATTACTCCGGCAAGTGCAGCAAATGCCCCTGCAAAAAGTCCTAAAAAAATTACCGTAAGAGGAATCGTAATCGGAAGAGTACCGAGAGAAATTCCCCAAAAACGTTTTTTTCCTGCTTCGGACGTAATATCAGCCCATATCCTCGCAGGAGAACGATATATATACTTTCGTATACCGGTAAGCTCTTCCTCCTCATATTCCCTGTCCGGATCATCTTTTCTGCGTTCAGGAAGTCTTCCGCGGGTAGCGCTTATTACTGCGCTATGCGGCCCGGGTTCACTCGGTATTACAAATTCGTCATCACTGTATGTATCATTATACGCGGCATTGTAGGCTGCATTTGAAAACTCATCTTCAAAGAAAAAACCCTCGTCAAAGGACACTGCCTCGGAAAAAGATTCCGTTTTTACACCGTATTCAGGATCAGCACGTTTTCCTATCCGCGAATTTCCGCAGATGACTCTTTCTCCACTACTGCCCCCGACTACTTCGGGTTTAAGCTCAGGAGACTCCGGAGTGTCCGAATATCCGCCGTCTGCCTTTACAGGTATATATTCTCCGGTAACAGCCGAGCTATCAGCCTCTCTTACAGAAAAATCAGGAGCTGTGCTGATATCTGCCAAAGCATTCACACCCCCCGGAGCCATATCTGTATCTGATGAATATACATCTCCGCCAAATTGCAGGACAGAACATTCATCCTTTTTCTCATCTGAATTATTCTTTCCATCTGAATCATCACACTGTGAACTTACTGAATCATTTACATAAGACGATTTATCTGAAGAAGAATTATCAGAAAACATAAATTCAAAAGTATCGGAATTTCCCGAATCAGTACTTCTGATTTCTGCAGCACCGGCGGATTCCGATTGCTCACCGTAATTGTGGACATCGATCCCGCCGCCTTCGTCTGCACTGCTGCTTTCATTCTGCATCCTGCGCATTTTCTTTGCTTCAATCAATGCAACGAGATTGCTCACTATACTGTCCATACTGTCGACGGAACTCATCTGTTCATCGACCTCTTCCTCCGATAAATTGTCAAAATATCGCTTGAACTGCTCAGCATATTTGTCCGCTTCGGCACTGTCGACATTGCTTTCGACCAGCCGCTTACGCAGATATGATAAAAATTGAGTTTCGTTCATTGTATATGACATTCCTTTCATATATTCTACAACACATACTGTCCCGACGGCTGCCTGAAATCTAAAAAACAGCAGTACGGAATTGACAAAAAGAAGCTGAGTTGGTATAATTGTATAGTATGGAAAAATTCCGTATAAAATACCGAAGCAAAACAGTTTAAAAAACGTTTAAACAAAAATCAAAATACAGACATCGAAATTTACGATGCATTTTCAGTATAACATAAAGCGGAGAAAAAAGCAATATGAGAGTACGAAAAAAAAGAAACGGCGAGAAGCGCCTTGCCGCATGTGCAGACCTGCTTGTAAGCTCACCTGCGGAAGCATTTCCGGGCAGCGGTAATACTTCAGATAAACGGCCGCTCTGCCTTGAGATAGGCTGCGGCAAAGGTAAATTTATTACCGAAATGGCTCGGCGTGAGCCGGAATGTGATTTTATCGAACGTGCCCGTCGGGCGGGGGTGGACAGCTTCTGGTATAAGGAACCATCCGAAGAAAAAATCATGTCTGTGCACGGCCCAGCGGCGGATTGCAAATCCGC
>CALGZV010000192.1 GCA_937934385.1 uncultured Clostridia bacterium
GCCCCCGAATATACTAAAAAAGCAGAAAACAATCAGTCGATTGATTTCTACTTTTTCGGGTTTTCTTTCTGTTTTTTCATATTTTGCCGGAAATGACGACGAGCTAAGTCCGAGTATATCACAAGTGATTATATTTGCATTACCGGCGCGGTATATGCCGCGCTTTTCACATGATACTCGCCAGCGGCGCCGTATCCTTTCATGACCTCGCATGACAAATATACTTTGAATACTGTCTTCGTAACTGTCCTCTTTTTTACCGTTTCCGACAAGATGAAGTTTAAGTCCGTCAGGCAGTTCGGTGTATATTTTCACGTTTGGTACAGGGAGAGATTTTCCGTTTGTAAGTTCTTCATACAGGAAGATGCTCTCGCCTTCAAACACTTCACCTGAGCTGAAAAAAGCACGGTATGTCAGTTTTTTGGGGGCGTTTTTGTCGAATATGCGTGATTGTATTGCTGCGGCGGCGAATACTGCTATGATGATCGGTATAAAAATAAACATCTCATAGATTCCTTATGTTAAATTTCTATAGGAGCAGGAACTTTCTGAAGAAGATATTCGACAATGGACTCGTTTGACTGTGTAAGTCTGACAGTATTTTGAGATCTTGATATAAGCCGGTGCGCCATTACCGGAACTGCGACGGCTTTTACGTCGTCCGGAATAACATGATCGCGTCCTGAGATTCCGGCCCATGCCTGAGCAGCATGCATAAGCGCAAGAGTACCGCGCGGACTTATTCCGGTTCTGACAAGCTCGCTTTCTCTTGACGCGGCGGCAAGGGCGACGATATAATCGCGTACCGCTTCGCTTACATGAATATTACGCACATCATCGCAGAGCTGTGCAAGCATTTCATTAGAGCATACGGGAGTCAGTGATTTTATTTTATCGGTATTTTCTTTTTCACGGTATTCGTCGAGAAGCTGTTTTTCTGCGTCGGTGTCGGGATATCCGAGAGAGAGCCTCATGAAAAAACGGTCGATCTGAGCTTCGGGAAGAGGAAATGTACCGCTTGATTCGAGCGGATTCTGTGTGGCAATAACAAAGAAAGGGAAAGCGAGAGGATATGTCACGCCGTCAACGGTTGCCTGTCTTTCCTGCATGCATTCGAGCAGTGCGGACTGCGTTCTCGGGGTTGTGCGGTTGATCTCATCGGCTATTATTACCTGTGAGAATATAGGACCGCGGCGGAATACGAACTCTCCGCTTTTCTGATTGTAATAGTTGATTCCGCATATATCTGACGGAAGAAGATCAGGCGTAAACTGTATGCGTCGGCATTCGGTGTCGAGCGATGCTGAAAGCGCCCTTGCGAGTGAGGTCTTTCCTGTTCCGGGGATATCGTCAAGAAGTACATGACCTCCGCACAGGAGCGCGGCAATAACGTATTTTATCCGCTCCCGTTTTCCGAAGATGATCTTTTCAATATTATTTATAAGAGCATCTGCTGTAATTTTTATGTTTTCAGGATTCATATTCGGTCACCGTCCGTTTGCATGTTTTTGTTTTTCATGATATTACAGATTGGCACAAATATATTGTACCATATTTATCGGAATATTGCAACCATTTTTGAACTTTTTGACGGAATAATTAATGATTATGCTTGATAAAAACGGGAAAATGTGTTATCATTTAATAAGTAAGTTATCATGAACCGATCAATGTCATGGCATGAGGATAATACAATGAAAAAGAACGGAGTTTTTGACAGACTTTGCGGCGTGCTTGTCATTTTAACCGTAATATCGGTTTCCGCTCCGCCCGTCTGTTTTATAATGGATTCATTTGTCGGCGGTGCAATGTATTTTATGTTTGCAGTGGTGGCTGTATCGGTGATTTTCGGATATTCAGTGCAGACCTTGTATGCCCGTATAAGACATATGAAAAAGCCTGTTGATACTGATATGAGTTATGAGCGCCTTTCCGGAGGTTTTGAACTTTCAAAAGCTTTTCCGGCACTCGTCTGTGATATTATACCCGCTGCTGCGGCATATTACGGTGCAAAAGCATATCTGGAATGGAGGCTTCACACAGGACTTGATAAATATATAGATCCGAATTCACTTATGCCTTTTATTTCATTTGCCCTTGTATTTGTGCTTGCAATAACAGGAACTGTCATTTGGTTTTTCCCGTCTCACAGGATTATATCATTAAAGAGTGTTATTCCAGTCACTGCTCTTATGGTGATATGGAGCATTGTCCCGGGAATATATTTTACGTGTCCTGAAGGATATGGTGCCTTGATTTTATTTTGTTTTACTGCGTGTATACTGTCATATATATTTGTTTTGGGGCAAAATTCGCTTGCGCGGAACCGTGTTGCGTCACGCGGAGGTACGGTAACGTCTGAGCAGCGTACACGCATTCTCGGATATACGTCAGCAGTGATTCTTTTGGTTGTATTTATATTCAGTATAGCCGTAACCGTTTATACCGGTATTTCTGTAATATTCCGTTCGGCTTTGTACTTTGCAATAGGAAATGCCTCTGGAACTTCGGGTTCTGTCGGAAACGGCGGAACGGATTCTGTATTATTCGAGCCGGATGCCGGATCTTTCGGGAAGGTTGTTTTTGAAAAAAGTGATCTTTTCGGAACCGGAGGTACGGCGAGTGTTGTTCTGTTTATTATATTTATAATCCTGATAACTGCGTCTATTCTTTTCCTTATTTTACGGATGCGGTTTGATGTAGTCAAATCTGTAACCGGATTTTTTGCAAAGCTTATCGAAGGTATAAAATCATTTATTCATGAGATTGCATGGGCAGGAAAGCATATGTATGCCGCGGAATCCGAAATAGAGTATACCGAGACGAAACAAAAGCTTCAGGTTTTCGAGGAGAGGGCGGTTGAACCGGGATACGGAACAGGGAAGCGGGCGTTTTACCGTTTGTTTAAAAGACGGCTCGAACGCTGCCCCGATAACAGCGAACGTTTATGTTATGCATATTCGGTACTTGTAGGACTGTGGAAAAAGGGCAGCTACGGTATAATGGACAGTGATACGCCGAGAGAAATACTTGAAAAGCTTGGCGGAGATGCTCCGGCAGAATCCGATGCAGAAGCGATTACACGTGTTTACGAGTTAGTACGCTATGCTGACGAAAAGACGGATAACTCCGAAACTGAGGCGTTGTTGGAATTTGTATGTGAATGTATAAAAAAATATTATGTACTGACTGATGAATGACAGTATTCGGAAATCATGCTATGAAATAAAGTTAAGAAGTATTTTTATCAGGTATTTTAGCATTGACAGATAGATTTTTCAGAAAGGCTTTAAAATAAATTATGAACGGAAACAAAAAACTTGTAATAGTTGCGCCCGATTCGTTTAAGGGTACGCTATCTGCTGAAGGAGTATGCAACGCTGTGTGCGACGGGATACTCAGTGCTGATGAAAATATAAAAACAGTAAGGATTCCAGTTGCTGACGGAGGAGAGGGAACGGTCGCGGCACTTTGCGGAGACAGAAAAATAAATGTACGTGTCAGCGGGCCGTTCGGAGAACCCGCAAACGCATTTTACGGTATAATTGAAAAGAGCGGTACGGCGGTCATAGAGATGGCTGCTTGTGCGGGACTTCCGCTTGCAGAGGGGCGGCTTGATCCTATGACGGCGACCACATACGGTGTTGGTGAGCTGATCGCTGCGGCGATAAAATCGGGTGCGCGAAAAATTTCTCTCGGTCTCGGAGGAAGCTGTACAAACGATGCAGGCTGCGGCATGGCTGCCGCTCTCGGAGTTCGCTTTACCGACTGTGACGGAAATGAATTTGTCCCTGCCGGAGGAACTCTGTGCCGGATTGGGCATATAGATATATCAGGGCTTTTACCTGAACTTTCGGAATGCGTAATAGATGTAATGTGTGATATTGATAATCCGCTTTACGGGAAACGCGGAGCAGCGTATGTTTTTGCCCCGCAGAAAGGCGCCGATTCCGAAACAGTTAAGAAGCTCGACGACGGACTTCGCCATGTTGCGCAGATCATAAAAAAAGATCTCGGAACAGATGTGTCTGAGCTGCCCGGAGGCGGTGCCGCAGGAGGCTGCGGAGCAGGTGCGGTGGCATTTTTAGGCGGCAGAATGCGCAGGGGTATTGATGCGGTGCTTGACGCTGCGGATTTTGACGGATATCTCGGAACTGATGCAAGCGAAAAAGCCGATCTTGTAATAACAGGAGAAGGACATTTTGACTCGCAGAGTATCTGCGGAAAGGTTGCCGATGGAATTGCTGAGAGAACTTTTGCCGCAGGAGTTCCGCTGATCGTTCTTGCCGGCGGGGAAGCGGAAGTCAGAGAGGCTTATGAAAAGGGAATAACGGCTGTATTTTCCGTGCAGCATGAACCTATGCCCTTGGAAGAGGCAAAGAAGCTCACGTATGATAATATACGCCGCACTGCTGAAAATGTTATAAGAGTATTTCTTCATGACCGCGGTTGAGTGGGATTTTTATTTTGTATATGGGATATGATAAGACGATTGATAGGATAAACCAACAAATAATGTAAAAAAAATCTTTTTTTATAATGCATATTGACAAACGGCTGATATAATGGTATAATCAAAACAAGCGATAACGGTTTCGAAAAATCTTTTTTCATTTTGATTTGTTTCAGATTCGTATAACCGTTATAAAATTCAAATGTTTTTTCAAACGGAGGAAAAAATGAAAAAGAAAAATCAGAAATTACTTTCTGTTGTTTCGGCTGCAATGCTTGCAACCCAGGCGTTTGCACCTGTGTTCGGTGTAAGTGCTGCAGATACGGCCAACAACGTAAAAAAAATTACGCCGGTTCTTGACGGTATAAAGGACGAGGCGTATAACGGCTCATATAGCGTTAGATTTTCTGATCTTGCAAGAGCAGGAAGACTCGATATGGGGACTTTCCAGATGCAGGAGCAGCTTTTCTACAGAGTATATGAAGCAAAAGACGGCGGTTGGTCCGGTCTTCTTACGATG
>CALGZV010000193.1 GCA_937934385.1 uncultured Clostridia bacterium
CGCACTTCAGGATGTTGAGTAATTAACATAAATTCAATATAAAAACAGGCAGCTTTCCTTTTGAAAGTAGTTATTTGCTGATATCAAGGTAAATCCGGACATATTATTATTCCATAATTACCAAATAATACACTTATACACAAATTACTTTTCTATTTTAAAGCATTTGTGTGATGATTATGTGATTGAGGTATGACTTATTTGTGTCAGTTTTGAAAAATGTATAGTCGCAAAAACAAAAAAGACCGAAATAAAACACTTCGGTCTGCGTGAGAGTTATGAAAAAGATACATTGACGATTTCAGATGAGAGTTCTGAGTCTCACATATTTTATCCCGACTCGATATAAAATAAATTCCTCATACGCCGCAGTGTATCTCATAGCATCAGATAATGCACAAATCGCATCAGAGATCTGTTTCATTGAAAAAAGCACTTCGAAAGAAGTGCTTTTTCTGGTGCTCCATCGGAGAGTCGAACTCCGGACACCTTGATTAAAAGTCAAGTGCTCTACCTTCTGAGCTAATGGGGCATAAAGTCGGTGAGGAGGTCTTCCTCACTGACTTTAATAGAATACCATATTTTTTCCGATTTGTCAATAGTTTTTCGGAAAATTTATAATTTAAATCTCTGCTTTATACTTATCTATCATTTCAAAAACAAAATCCGGAGCAACGTCGGGAAGCTCGATCGGTGTTGTATCGTGAAGCCACGCTGCTTCCCAATCGCCGAGCTTGGTATAGAACTCGTCCGCATGCCATACGATACGGTTCTCGAATACGCGCAGAGTATCCTCATAAGCAGGATAATCAAAGCCTTCCTTTGCTTTTTCATCGAGCATATCAAAGAATTTCTGCCAACGCGGCTTATGATAGCTTCCGATAAGTCCCGACCATTCTTTCCATGCATAGTCGAACAGCAGACTGTTCTCCTCATTACCCCAGATCGTGATCTGCATACGCGCGTTATACTCATACAGATCCTTTTCCTCAGGTGTAGTTCCGAGCGCGCGCGCGTCTGCAATCCACTTCTGAAGCGTCCATTCAGGACGGACAGCGAGCATAGTGTCTATATCATCGAGAAGTGTAATAAACTGTGACGCATATTTTCTGAAATCGTCAAACTTTTTATCAATATATGAGCCGGATACCTTTGCATAAAGCTTCTGCGCGTAGTTTGAAAGAAGCTGGCGGCAGAAATCGTTCATGTCATACAGATACCCCTCTGTTTCGGACGGAACACTGCGGAGCAGATTTATGATCTCCATAAGTATCGAATTGTCATAATGGATCTCAAAGCTGTCACAGGGGCCTGTACCGCGGAGGCGCAGACACGGACGTGTGCAAAGGACCGTGCCGCGCTCTGTAT
>CALGZV010000194.1 GCA_937934385.1 uncultured Clostridia bacterium
TTCCGCTGTAGGTACCCGTAGATGCGGCAGCGACCGCACGGTTCCGGGCGTCTACAAAGACTGATTCATGAATTATATTATCTCCTGCCGCGACAAATGAAAGGCGTATACTTCCGTCGGTTGGATTTACAGACGGAATATCCTGCTTCGACGATGTTGCAGGTGATGTTATAATATCTGATGTATCTGTGTTATCAGTTGTATCGGTTCGTCCCGCTCCGGTTCCTGAGCCGTTATCTGATTCGGAACAGCTTGAAAAACACAGTATGGCAAAGGCTGCGACAAGTAATAAAGATATCTTTTTTTTATGTTTCATTTTATTGATCGTTCCTTTTTCGAATGGATAATATTAATTACATGAAGTATTTTACTTCTTTTCGAGGATCATAACGAGTTTATTCTGCCGTACGAGCGTTTCGTAACCTTTGGCTGTATACGCCTTTTCCAAAGTATCTGCTTTTGAATTTTCTGTCCAGCGAAGATCAAAAACGACGTAGTCCGTGGTCGCATCAGTCTCATTTTTGTCGTTAAGCTGATATATTTCGTGTCTGTCTGCCATATGAGGAAGCAGAAAAGTAGAAGCGGTTACCGATGCATCGTCCGGAACTGTATCAAGGTATGTTTCGAGTGTGTCGTATGTGCTTTTTCCCGACATGTAACGCCGTATATAGGTATCTTTCGGAAGCATAAAGGCCGAGAAGAATATAAGGGATGATGCAAGTGCGAGCGACAGCAGGGTGCGCCGAAGCTTCGCTGACATGTCGGCAAGATTAAGCGCTGACGCATAGAACAGAAATGCCGACGAGCCAAACACGTACTGGAAGAATATTGAGTGCTGGTACTGATAATCTGACATAAGATTTATAAGTACGAAAGGAAGCAACAGCAGTAAACGGTGAGGGCGTTTGGTAACAAACGGAATTGCTGCAAGCGGAATGAGTATCTGCGCAAGGAAAGTGAGCTTTTCAACATCAAAAGACTCTGAAAATACGAGCGCGGGATTGACGATTACGGTTCTTATTACACCGATCAGTCCGTCATCTCCGCTTATGAAATTATCATAGCGATAGCTCATTATGCCGTATCCGAATTTTGTCAGGAACCATGAAGTGAAGCCGAACCACGCTATTGACAGTATAAGAAGCGCGGCTCCGTTTATTCTCATAGGTGTCATTGCTGAGGAAAAACGATTATTAAGCCTTTTAAATCCTGCTTCCTGCTCAGGTGTTTCATCGCAGTCATGTCCGTCTGATATCATAAGATATATAGCAAAAAATGCGACATATACGGCTGCATCTTCTTTAACGCACAGCGTAAGAACTGCAAATACAAACATAAGGATTTTGCCCGTGCGGTCTCTGCGCTCGGCAGCATAGAATAACCATAGTAAGAGCGGAGCAAGAAAGCAGTTTTCGTGCAGATCGTACATACATCCGCCTGACAGAGCAGGAAACAGTGCGTAAACGGCGGAGAGAAAAACTCCGGAAAGCGGTGACAGCCCGCGCTTGCGGCTGATAAAATACAGAGGAATAATACCTGAGGCTACTATCAGCGCCTGCAATATCTGAAGTGTCAGCGGAGAACGGAAGATCATATAGAAGGGAAGCATCAGATAATATATCGGAGAAAAGTGTACCTGAAAATGCTGTATTATAGCATCTCTTTCTGAACTTACCGTTTGAGTGAAATCTCTGGCCATGTTTGCAAACATATTGCAGAATATGCCAAAATCGTAGTTCGGCGCGCTGAAAGTCAGATATCTTGCACAGGTTATTGCTGCAATGAATATTGCCATAAACAGCGCAATAACTGAAGCGCATATTATTCCGGACCGACGGGAAAGTGTCAAAGACGAAAGCATTGAACGGTCTCTGTACATTACATAAAACAAAGGAATAGCTATACCTACGGTA
>CALGZV010000195.1 GCA_937934385.1 uncultured Clostridia bacterium
AATCATACACGGTATATGATCCATGCCGAGAAGCTTTGCTGCCCGGTAACGGCGTTCGCCTGCAATTATTTCATATTTCCCGCCCTCCGGACCGCCAAGCGCAAGCCTACGGACTGAAATCGGCTGTAAAAGTCCATATCTCCGTATGCTGTCAGCAAGCCTTATTATAGCATCTTCATCAAAAAGCTTTCTCGGCTGAGACGGATTCGGAATTATCCTGTCTGTAGCTATCTTAAATATTTTGCCGCTGTCGGCCGTCATTGCAGGACGTGTAACCGATTGACTCAGATTTATTCCTGAAACATCCGCAGCTGTAATTCCGGAGCGCATCGGCTCCGCTGTTTTTAAAGCTTCGTTCAAAAAAATCGCTCCTTTTCTTCTCGCCGCCGCGGCAACCGCAGGTAAAATATGCATAATAACAAGCAAACCTTTTTCGTAAGCTTCGAAAACGCGAGGCCTGTCCTGTGCATAAGTCCTTAGTTCGGTGCGGTCATACTTATTTTTTTCGTTTGCACTCCGGTGCTTCTGCACCGGAGAACAATATATCCCGCCCGGAGATCTGTCTCCGGGTAATAATAAGTATAACATTTCCTGGCGTTTTCCGCACGAGAAAAATGGGAGCAAAAAATATTTTGTTTTGTCCTCATACAACGGATGAGGTCCGTTTTTGCTGCAGCCGGCGCTTACAGCGGTTTTTTGTTTATCCTTGAAAAATTACGCGGGTATTTTATAGGAGTCACCGCATTTTTTTGCAGTATAAAGGCGTAATGTTTCAGAGTTTCGTCTCCGCATCGAAGAAGTACTTCACGTTTTTCCGAGAATTTTCCTCCAAGCGTATCAGCTGCCGACACAGCCCGTTGCATTTCGTCATCACCGCCCGGACCTTTAAGTGCGACAAAATATCCGCCATGATGCACAAACGGCAGGCAAAGTTCGCAAAGGACAGGCATAGCGGCGACTGCACGGGAAACTGCATAATCAAAGCTTTCACGAAACAGCCCTTCAGCCGCTGAAAGTTCCTCCGCACGCCCGGAAATTGCTTTAAAGCCTTTGAGACCTATAAATTCAGCCGTCTGCTCAACATACCGTATTTTTTTCGCAGTACTGTCAAGCGCCGTTATATGCAGATCGCTCCGGACTATCGCAAGCGGAAGTGACGGAAATCCGCCGCCAGTACCGACGTCTATAATGCTTGAACCCTGTTCAAATACATCGGCAAAAGCGACCGAATCGGCAAAATGCCGGCATATAACATCCTCCATACGGCTTATGGACGTAATATTAAACTTTCGTCCCTCGGTAGCCATATATCGGTAAAGAACATAAAACCTCCCGGCATACTGCGGGATAATATACTGCTCTAAATCGCATTCTCTGAATATTCTCTCAAAAGCACTATAAAATTCTTCTGATGAAGGAATTACCTGAATATCAGTTGTTTTTTCAGTCATTTATTTCTCCATTCGCTCCTCAGATTGAGAAATACTTCCGCTTTCACCGCGGGCACGGCGGCTCAGCCATATAAGCAGCACCGATATATCAGCCGGGCTCACCCCTGATATTCTGGAAGCCCGCCCTATATTCTCCGGCCTTATCTGTGCGAGCTTCTGTGCCGCTTCAAGGCGCAGACCTGTTATAGAACTGTAATCAATATCATCAGGTAACAGTCTGTTTTCATATTTGCGGAAGCGTTCCGCTTCTGCTATCTGCCTTTTTATATATCCCTCGTATTTTATCTCTATCCACGCTGCTTCGCAGATATCACGGGGAAGAGAAGGACGCGCCTTATCTATCGGCGCTGTAGCGTCATAATCAAGCTGAGGTCTTCGGAGAAGCGATGCCAATGAAACACCGGAGGTTATACCCGCCGTACCGTGTTTTTCAAGCAGCTTATTTACATATTCACTCGGAGGTATCACTGTTTTTTCAAGACGGTCCATCTCCGACTTTATTGCTTCCCGGCGATGAAGATACCGTTCATACCGCGCATCGTCTACAAGTCCGACACGCCTGCCGTATTCCGTAAGCCGTGCATCTGCGTTGTCCTGCCTCAACAAAAGTCTATACTCCGAGCGGGACGTCATAATCCTGTACGGCTCATTTGTTCCCTTTGTAACAAGATCATCTATAAGAGTTCCGATATACGAGCTGTCGCGAGTGAGGATAAGCGGCGGTTCGCCTTTTATTTTAAGCGCAGCATTTATTCCGGCAATAAGTCCCTGTGCAGCCGCTTCTTCATATCCGGAAGATCCGTTAAACTGCCCCGCTCCGTAAAGCCCCTCCACAGCTCTGAACTCAAGCGTAGGAGAAAGCTGAGTCGGATCTGCACAATCATATTCTATAGCATAAGCCGGACGCATAGTAACAGCGTTTTCAAATCCCGGCAGAGAATGCAGCATCAAGCGTTGTACATCCTCCGGCATAGATGAGCTGAAACCCTGAATATACATTTCTTTTGTATCCGCACCCATAGGCTCGATAAAAAGCTGATGCCGCTCTTTATCGGCAAAACGCACTACCTTATCCTCAATAGAAGGGCAATAACGCGGTCCGGTCGCATGTATCTTTCCGCTGTAAAGCGGAGAACGGTCAAGATTATCGCGTATTATCTCATGAGTCCGAGCATTCGTATATACAATATG
>CALGZV010000196.1 GCA_937934385.1 uncultured Clostridia bacterium
GAGAATAAACGCTACTCCGTTACGGCAAAATACGGGAACAAAAACCGTCGCGTATTCTGCAAAGCCACCCCTACGGCATGCTGGTTACAGCCGAATTATAAGCAGACTTTGTTTAACGCGGCGGTATTTCATTCCCATATTTCAGTCAAAACAGGCGTAATACCGTTCATTATAAGCTTTATACAATCATTTTTGCCGCTTTTCCGAGCTTTTTTGTATATCAAAATTGCTTGGAAAAGGCAAAAGCGAAATTATATTTAATATATCACATGTTACCTTTTTTGTCAACAAAATGCGGACTTTTTAATTGTAAACTTTAAAATATTTTTTTTTACATTCTGTTAATAAAATACATTTTTTGTATTCTGAAATAAATTTTGCAAAAACCCTTGCAAAAACAAAAGATTTGTGATAAAATACATAAATGATATTGTGCGGTTTCGAGTGCGCAGTTCTCACACGTCCGCGAGAGTTGCCGTCGGAGATCCGCAGATAAATCAGATTGCACAAGCAAATATTTTAATCAGATGATTCTGATATAAATTACTTTAAGGAGGTGAAAAACGTGCCGAACATTAAATCCGCAAAAAAGCGCGTTATCGTAACAAAGTCCAAGACACTTCAGAACAAGATGTTCAAGTCTCTTGCAAAGAGCACAATTAAGAAATACGAGGCAGCTCTCGCCGCCGGAGATAAGGACGCTGCCGCTGAAACATATAAAGCAGCAGTTAAGATTATCGACAAGGCTGTTGCAAACGGAATTATTCACAAGAATAAGGCTGCAAGAAAGAAGAGCCAGTTCACACTCGCGCTCAATGCCCTTAACGCATAATTTACCGAACTTGATCAAGTAACGAAAAAAGCAGTTCCCGTCACTCACCCGGGGACTGCTTTTTCCGTTTTATTATCTTTTGACTTGTGACTATCGTAAGAATCTTTTTATTATTTTTACCGTTTATTCGGTTGCGAGAAGCAGAAAAAATAGGTGCAAGAAAAACGCCTTTTTAAGATTTTTTAAATAATGGAAAAGAATCTTTTTGTACTTTTTAACGAAGTCTATCTTTTTAATTTAATAATATTGACATTTTATGACTTTATGGTAAAATATAAATAAAAGAGAAAAGGATCCTGCTATAAATGAATATTCTTTACAACATAATACGGTTTATATTATAAAGAATAATAATGAAAAAGGGGCGAGAAAAGATGAAAAAAATAATCAGTATCATGCTTGTGCTTTCTATGCTGCTCGGGATGTGGATAACGGTAGAGATCACAGCATATGCAGAAACAGACCTTTCGGAGTTTCAGTATAGAATTTCGTATTATTATAACGAAGCGGAGATTACACGCTATGTGGGAAATTCGCCGGCTGTTGTCGTGCCTGATACAATCGAAGGATATCCGGTAACGTCGATAGGTGATTCTGCATTTAGGGATTGCAGCAGTCTTGCAAGTATCGTACTGCCGAAAGGACTTACTTCAATAGGTGTTTCTGCGTTTGACGCATGCGGTAGTCTCGCAAGCATCGCGCTGCCGAAAGGACTTACTTCAATAGGTATTTCTGCGTTTTACGGATGCAGTAGTCTTGCAAGCATCGTGCTGCCGGATGGAGTTACGTCAATAGGAGGTTTTGCGTTTTACGGATGCAGTAGTCTTGTAAGCATTACACTGCCTGAAGGACTTACGTCGATAGGTGAGTATGCGTTTTCAGGTTGCAGGAATCTTGCAAACATCACGTTGCCTGAAGAACTTACGTCGATAGGCAATTCTGCGTTTAGGGATTGCAGGAGTTTTGCAAGCATTACGCTGCCGGATGGAGTTACGTCGATAGGTAATTTTGCGTTTTGCGAATGCAGGAATCTTGCAAGCATCGCGTTGCCTGAAAAACTTACATGGATAGGTTATGGTGCATTTTCTGGTTGCAGCAGTCTTGCAAGCATTGCGCTGCCGGACGGACTTACGTCGATAGATGATTCTACGTTTAGGGATTGCAGTAGTCTTGCAAGCATCGCGCTGCCGGATGGAGTTACATCGATAGGTGATTCCGCGTTTAGGGATTGCAGCAGTCTTGCAAGTATCGCATTGCCGGACGGAGTTACATCGATAGGTGATTCTGCGTTTAGGGATTGCAAGAGCCTTGCAAGCATTACGCTGCCGGAAGGACTTACGTTGATAGATGATTCTGCGTTTAGGAATTGCAGCAATCTTACGAGCATCGTGCTGCCGGAGGGACTTGCGTCGATAGGTGGTTATGCGTTTAGGAATTGCAGCAGTCTTACGAGCATTGTGATGCCGGATAGACTTACGTCGATAGGCGAGTATGCATTTTCCGATTGTAATAATCTTAGAATGGTATATTATGCCGAAAATGAAGAAGAGTGGGATAAAATTAATATCGGATCAGATAATCTTCCTCTCTTCAACGCGGAGATTATCTTCTCGCATGATCACGGTAGTAAGATAGAATGTTCTGAAATTTCGGCAACATGTGTGGCGGCAGGACATACAGCAGGTCTAAAATGTGAGGATTGTGGCAAATGGCTGACCGGATCGGTGATACCGGCACTTGGACACGCGGACGCGAATCACGATCGGATCTGTGATCGGTGCGGACGGCAAATTTCTTCCGGTGTTGTGATCGATCCGACTCCGGTAAAACGCGGAGACATGAACGGAGACGGTATGATTAACTCTAAGGATATCACAAGGCTGATGAAGTTTATTGCCGGGGAGTCGGTTACAATCACCGATGGAGATATCAACGGGGACGGTAAGGTCAATGCTAAGGATTTGACTCGCTTGATGACGATAATCGCGGGAGAGATCAAGCTGTAAAAAGATAGAAATATGACGAAAAGCAAGACGTTCCCCCGACTCTATAGGCGGGGAACGTCTTGCTTTTTCCGTTTTATGTGACGTGGTTCAGGGCGATAGAATTAAATCTTATTATTATATCAGCTTTTTATTTGTCTGTGATGCGAGGCATGTATAATAAAAAGCTGATATAATAAAAAGGTGGTTGCACCCGATTGCCCTATGAAATTCGATATAGAAATGTATCATAACGAATAAAACAACCTCTTGAGGAGCCTTCCGTAAGAAAGGCGGCCCAATATCGTATATATAAGTAAAGTCCGCACCGTTTTTGAAGCGCGGGCTTTAGGTTGTGGCACCGTAATTCGATGCTCGTTGCAAACCTGCAGACAGATACTTATGTTTCAATCAATAAATTGCTTGTCAACAGAAAATAGAAATTCAAGAATTATTTGATTAAGCTCCTTTGCCTGTTCACCGACAAAATGGGGGCGGTGACCGCTGCCCTTCACTTCATAAATTTCTGCGTGAGGTACTTTTTCCTGTAATTCGATACAACTGCCAAAGGGATCATGTTCTCCGTTTATAAATAGAGCGGGACATTTTATTGCTGCCCATTCCTCGCTTGTAAGATTTGGATGAAATTTCCAGTCAGCTACTGTCATTTTTAGATAGGTCCGCCAATCGCCGCGGTGTGCCTCATAGTGCCGTATTCTCATATCTTCAATAAAATTCGTATCATTCTTGGCTATTAGGCTTTCCGGCAAAAAATCATCCGCGCTATCAGGTCTGGGATAAGCGCCGCCTCCGATCGTCACTAAGCTTTTCATTTTGTCTGAATATTTAGCCGCCATGTAACATCCGACATATGCACCGCAGCTATATCCGATTAAATGAGCGCGCTTTATTCCCATGGCATCGAGAAAATTTGCCATATCATCTGCTATCTTACGGCTGTTCTAGCATAGGCTTTCGCAGATTGTCCGTCCGTGTCCGCGAAAATCGGGATAAAAACAATGATAATGTGCCTGAAAAGGAATAATTTGTCCTGAGAACGCAAGCAGACCGCGGCTGAAATGACTGTGAAGAAACAGCAGGGTTTCTCCCTTTCCAAATTCCTCGTAAAACAGATTTAAATCGTTTAATTCTATATAAGGCATGTTTTTCCTCCGGATGTTCAAATAAACACAGAGAGAAGCAGCTTTTTTATAAAGTGTATCTCTTCGCGGCGGTTTTTGTCTGTTAATATTTAGCTGTTATTTTAATCCCTTGAATTTATATATCTGCTGACACATGAGATCGTAATAGAACGTTCCGTGCTGTCTGGAAGGCTCAAGATCCCTCGATCCTTCTGCGGACGGCTGTTCTCCGTATATCCACTCGTTCCAGGTCGTAAGAAGAACGATTCCTGCTCCGAGGTCATTTGCGCGCTGAAATTGCTTTTTCAGAGTTTCTCCGTTATTGCGTTCATATGCAGGAACATTTCCTCCGGGACGTGTGGCGGCGCTGACTGTTATCGCTTCGACACGCCCGTTTTTTACGCTGAAAGATTGCTCTCCGCGCTCTTCCCAGCTCCAGTAGAATTTCGAAAGCTTATCTGAAGATGATTCGAGAAGTACATTTTGCTGATTTACATATCCTGAAAGCCATCTGGTCGTAAAGCGGCTGTCATCCCATGATGCAGAGTATCTGTCGCTGCTGAGATAAGCTTTGTTGACCGGAGTGGATCCGTAGCACATAAGAAGCGGCTTTCCCTCATAGTAAAAATACATATCTGCGTATTCGGGATTGTTTACATATCTGTCGTAGACCTGTTCGACTTTTCTCTGATGGTTGCCGTCAAGGACTGAACTATATCCGCTGTGTCCCGGACCTACAAAAATGCATATCTTGGGCGCACCGGGAATCTCCGACCAGACTTCGAAAAGCAGATCTGTGGCGTCTTCGATCATAGACATTCCGGCGTCGTAAGAATCTTCCGCGTGGTAGGTCGTATTGTTTGACCAATCGACGAATACAAAATCAATACCTGCTTCGGCAAACATCTTTCCGTGTCTGTATATCGTTTCACGGTCATCGGAACTATATGTACCGTACAGAGGCGTTCCCCATGTACCTGAACCCCAGTTTTGGTTTTTATTATGCCATGTGGTATATGCTATACCGACAAGCCGTTCTTCCGACGGAGTCTTTTCGTATTTGCCTACGCCGCTGTAATTGCCGAATGCCTGCACATCGGAAATATCGCATACAGTGTTATCGTACAGTTCGAAGCGTTCATCTGCCGTTTTTTTGGTTGCGCTGTTTATATGGTTTTTGGAGATCGCTATATAAGAGGTATTGCTTGACGGATCTTCCGAAAACGTATATCCGAACAGACCGGCTGTGGAATCAAGCCTCAGCATTGCTCTGCCGGATGAGATATACACATGCGGAACAGAATATGTACGGCCGTTTGCCGTAACGGTATCGTCTGAAATATTGAACACAAGATCTGTGCCGTTATAACTTAATTTTAAGGATCCTGTTTCGGCGGAGAAACTGTGATCCAGACCGAGCGCCTGCGCAAGAGCTGACGAATCTACATACAGGTTACCGTCTTTACGTTCCGGCGCGACACGGCCTCCGAATGCTGTTATATCGCTGAATCCGTAGAGTGAGCCTTCCCGGAACGCTATGAATTTATATGTTTGTTTATAGCTGCCGAGAATTTCATTGACCGTATCTGCATCAAGCTCCGGCAAATCCGGTTTTGTAATATCTCCTGAAATATACTTCATAAGTCTTGTCAGATCTTTTGCGTTGACTGTGCCGTCTCCGTTTATATCTCCGCCGTAGATCTCAACGTTCTCTCCTGCAACGTATTTCATAAGCCGGGTAAGATCTTTGGAATTGACTGCGCCGTCTCCGTTAACGTCCCCGTAAACCGGATCTTCTCCGGCATAGATACATATCGGAATACATACTGCCAAAATGACTGCAAGTGCAGTCAGAAATTTTTTTACCATAAATAAGTGTTCTCCGTTTACTGTACCATTCCCTCGGCGGCTCCGGCCGCCATGGAACCGTCAAAATCGAGCAGATCAGAAAGAATATAGTTGCTTACATACATTCCGCGCGGCGTCAGGAAATATCTGTTCCCGCTCTTTTTTGCAAAGCCGCCTTCGATATATTTGTACAGCTTATCTCCATACATTATATCAAAATCGCGGTCAAACCGCCTTTTGAATTCCTCTGCGTCAACACCGTATACGGTGCGAAGCCGGAGCATGACATATTCTCCGATTCTCTCGAAATCACGTATATTGTATTTTTCATCAATGATTCCGTAATCATGTTCGGGATGCTCCATTGAACTTATATACCGGTCTATATCCTTTTTAAATGAGAAACGGCATCCGCCGAGATAGGAATGTGCGCCCGGACCGAGTCCGAGATATTCGCCGCAGCTCCAGTATTTTATATTGTGACGGCATGCAAAGCCTTCTTTTGCAAAGTTGCTTATCTCATACTGATCGTAGCCGTGCGAGGAGAGCAAAGCGATCGAATCGAAATACATCCCGGCTTCGGTGTCTTCGTCCGGAAGCTCAAGTGAACCGCTCATGTCGTAAAATGGCGTTCCTTCTTCGATTTTAAGTCCGTAAAATGAGATATGCTCGGGATCAAGCCCGCAAACTTTTTCAAGAGTATCCGAGAGGCTCTTGGGTGTTTGTCCGGGGATCCCGTACATAATATCTACATTTATATTATCAAATCCGGCTTTTCTTGCGGCGTAAAAACATTCTTCTGCATCGGAAAAGCTATGTATTCTGCCGAGCGAGCGAAGCTCACTGTCGCAGGCTGACTGGATCCCGATGCTCAGACGGTTTACTCCTGCCGAACGTATCTTTTTAAGTTCCTTGAAACCGACTGTTGCGGGATTACATTCAATGGTTATTTCCGCAGTATCGGAAACATTGAAATTGTCGAATATTCCGTCGATGAGAGTGCATATCATTGATGTAGGCATAGCAGTGGGTGTTCCGCCGCCTATATAGATACTGTCTACTGTACATCCTTTGAGCGCAGCCGAATAATCCTCCATATGCATTATCAGTGCGTCGGTATATCTTTCGTAGTCCTCTCTTCCGGAAAGAGAATAAAAGTCACAGTACAGACATTTACTTTTGCAAAACGGTATATGCAGATAAAGCCCGATATTTTTTTCATTATTAGCCATATGAAGCCGATCCTTTCAGGACTGCGGACACAATGCTTTGTCCGAGTTTATCATTTTATCAATCGTCGTCGAGCTTGAGAACTGCCATGAACGCCTCGGACGTTACCTGAACAGATCCGAGCTGGCGCATCTTCTTCTTGCCTTCCTTCTGCTTTTCAAGCAGCTTCTTCTTACGCGTTATA
>CALGZV010000197.1 GCA_937934385.1 uncultured Clostridia bacterium
CACAGTGAGATTATCAAGCAGTTCAAACGACTGAAAAAGATATCCTATCTCTTTGCCGCGGTATCCGGCAAGCTTTGCTCCGTCAAAGCCCGAAATATCCTGTCCGCGAAGTATTATCCGCCCGGAAGTCGGTCTTATCATAGTTGCGATACAGTTAAGAAGGGTTGTTTTTCCGGAACCGCTCGCTCCCATAATTCCAAGGAATTCGCCTTCAAGTACATCAAAGCTGACGCCTCGAAGTGCCTTCGTCTCCGTACTTCCCTTACCGTATGTTTTGGTAAGACTCTCAACCTTTAAAATACGATCTGAATTATTCATAAAAAACCTCCTGAAGTTTTCTCTGATAACATTGTATCAGATCGCAATATTAAATACCACTTACAGTCGCTGTAAGGTTAACGTGAAACAATTCTTTCGTAAAAGCTTTTATCCACTCTATAATGTTATTCTACCACATAAAAAAGAAAAATTCCATAGGATCAGGCAATATCATTTAATGCAGACGCTGCCG
The DNA here is from genome assembly GCA_937934385.1 of uncultured Clostridia bacterium. Classification (GTDB taxonomy): domain Bacteria; phylum Bacillota; class Clostridia; order Oscillospirales; family CAG-272; genus UMGS911. The sequence continues at coordinate 512 of CALGZV010000197.1, forward strand.
TCAGCGGTATCGCGTTCCTGAACCCGGCGCATTTTTAACCATGTTATAAATCCGTATATATCGTTCAGAAGAAACGTAACAAAGCAAACTGTCACAGAAAGATATGAAATATCCTCTGACACAGCCATCGACCATAAAATTATAAGGACAATATCATTTAAAGCATATGCAAGCGCAAAAAACGCACTGCGTCTGAATGTAAGATACGCCGCTATAAAGCTTGTTGCAACAGACACCGTACTCACAATAAGATTTGCCGTATCAAAATATTTCAGAATAAAATAGAATACGACCGTTACAGCCGTTGTCAGAATAAAAGCAAATACTGTCTCACAAACAGACAGGCGATTTATCTTAACCTTAAAATTATCGTCTCTGGACGGATTTCGGATCCACGATATAAGGGCAAATACCGCCATCGGCGCTGTCATTCCGAGATATGTTATCATCTCGCCGTAATATGCGCAGGTATACGAAATGATACCGTACATAATACTGAAGCATATTATAAGCACCTGGCCGAAAGGATTTCCGCGCGCATTAAAAATAAGAGAAGTACTCCCCACAAGTGAAGCGGCAAGAGCAAAAGTACTTCCTCCTCCGAAAATAAACTGCGACGCGATTATAAGTATAACGGATGCGCTCCATATCGCAATATCTGTGACAGAAAAGCCTTTAAAAAATTTAATTTTTTTCTTCATTATGATAGCTCCTTTCTTGCAAAGCCGAAATTCAGTATTGATTTCAGCCGTACCGAAATAACGTTATTCCGAGCGTCAAAGCACAAAACATCTGCCCGAAAATTTATTTTCAGGATTTACTGCCCTCTCCAAAAAAACAAGCACCCGCATACACATCTTCAAAGACCTAACGATGTGTACCGAATGCTAAGCATCTTACTACCCGGTGGCAGTGTTTTCATTGTACCATATCAAGAGACAAAAATCAATAATAAATTTATATAAAAATGATCTGTCCGCCGAAAATATCGCCATATCATATTGACGCAAAACAAAAGATATGTTAAAATAAACAACCAATACAGGAAGGAGAGGTAAAAAATGAAACTTCTTTTTGAAATAGATACAAAAGACTATGATCCCGGCGGAAAAGCATTCGTAAGACCGTCTGTTCGCAGTATCATAATAAAAAACGGAAAAGTAGCTATGGTTCACAGTCTTAAATATGACTATTACAAATTCCCGGGCGGCGGAATTGAGAAGGGTGAAAGCCATGAAGAAGCTTTAATACGGGAGACCTCCGAAGAAGCCGGGCTTTCGGTTAGTCCGTGTACTATTACCGAATACGGATATGTTCACAGAATCCAGAAAAGCCACACATCTGATGATATATTCATTCAGGATAATTATTACTACATTTGCAGTACCGAGTCAAAGACACATTCTCAGAATTTAGACGACTACGAATCCGAAGAACATTTTACTTTGGAATGGATAGATCCTTCGGCAGCAATCGAAATAAACAGAACATCAGATCACGGTCCGAAAGATAAAAATATGATCGAACGCGAAGCCAAAGTGCTGGAATGCCTGATTGCAGATAAATATCTGAGTGCCGAATGACCTATTGTAACATTATAAAAAGCAAAGCGATAACCGTATCTTCTTAATCGGTTATCGCTTTTTATAATATATCGTAAACTGACAATATTTTTTAGTGATATATCATTCAGCCGTCACTGTCACAGTAAAGAACTGCATTATCCGCCAGTCTGTCCGGCATATATATCATACTGTCGCTTTCGGTAAGCTCTCTTATTACTCTGCACGGCACACCTGCGGCAAAGCTTCCCTCCGGAATATCGCGTGTTACAACACTGCCTGCACCTATTACACAGTTGTCACCGATCATAACACCAGGGCAAACCGTAACTGATGCGCCAAGCCAGCAATTATTTCCGATGTGAACCGGTTTTGCATAACAAAGATGCTTCTTTTCTCCATTTGCAGTCAGCATCTCCCGGCGCTCATCGGGCAGCATAGGATGAACGGGCGTTACAATTGTCACATTCGGTCCGAAATCGCAATAATCTCCGATAGTTACCTCTGCATCATCCTGAATAGTCAGATTAAAGTTACCGAAAAATTTTTTGCCTATTTTTGTATGCTTTCCGTAATGGAAAAAAATCGGTCCCTGCAAAACGCTTCCTTCGCCTAACTCGCCGATCATCTCAGAAAGAATTTCCGCACGCCTTTCGCTATCATTCTCATAGGTACGATTATAATCTATATTTAAATTATGCGTCTTCAGCTTAATTGCCTTCAACTCAGGATCAGCAGGACTGAACAAAATTCCCTCTCTGATTTTTTCCTCTTCGCACATAGTAAAATCCCCCTGTTTAAGCGGTATCGTTATTTAATCATAATTATAAGTGATTTTTATGAGGAAATCAAGATATACGGCAAAATCAGTTTTCATAATCTGTGTAAATAAATTCTGTCACATACTTTACATTGATCGGCATTTTCTGTTTGCATTTCTGATAATACAGGGTGGAGTAATTCTTTCTGTACTTCGCCGCGTATTTTTCTGCCGCATACCGGCAGATAGTCAGATCTTTTTCCGTCTCCGCACCTCTCATTATTTTAAGGATTCCATGACCTTTTCTATATCACCGTCAATGCAAATCGACTGTTTTTCGATTTCTTTCGGATAAACGGTCTGACCGAGATTTACACACGCATAAACTGCTTTCGGATTTTTTTGTGTCATCTGCCAGAACGGATATTTAATAATAACCGGAGTATTATAGCCTACGCCGAGTTCCAAAAACAGAATGTGCAGATCCTTGTGACGGCGGATAAAATCGCCGCAACGGTCTGCTGCGGCATACCATCCCTCATCCTGCACGAATTTGTCATCGCACCGCAGGTTCATCGTCATCGGCGCACCGCATACAGGACATTTAGGAATAAGCTCCGTCGGAATTTTCATATTCTTTTGCTCTGCGGCCATCTGACGAACTTTTATTTCATTGTCATAGGTTTTATCGTGGCAAGCCTCCGAACATTGCCACAGGCCGTAATCCCCCTGCGTATAAAACAGCCTCTTTTTATCAAAACCGGCAAACTGAAACTGATGGTCTACATTAGTAGTAAGAACAAAGTAGTCCTTATCTCTCACAAGCTCCAATAATGCCGCATACGGCTTACCAACGGTGACATCATAGCGGTTTATCAGAATGTGCCTCGACCACCACGCCCAGTATTCTTCTAAACTGTCATACGGATAAAAACCGCCCGAATACATATCGGTAATACCGTATTTCTGATGAAAGTCGGAAAAGTATTTTTCAAAGCGTTCTCCGCTGTATGCCATTCCCGCTGAAGCAGATAGTCCTGCACCTGCGCCGATCAAAATACAGTCGGCGGTTTCTATCTCCCTTTTCAGCCGTTCGATCTTATCCAAGCAGGCTTCTGTAGATTTCATAATCGGTATCTTTGAAAACATTGAATATCACCTTGATTTTGCTTTGGTTTTTCGCTGTAAATTCCTTTACAGTGCGTATTGCAATTTCCGCCGCTTTACCGTTCGGAAAATGAAACTCGCCCGTAGATATGCAGCAAAACGCAATACTGTCTATTCTGTTTTGTTCTGCAAGCTCCATGCATGAACGGTAACAGGAAGCAAGCTGCATTTTATCCGTTTCAGTCAGTCTGCCGTGAACAATCGGACCTACCGTGTGCAGCACATACCGGCAAGGAAGATTAAAAGCGGGCGTTATTTTTGCTCTGCCCGTTTCTTCCCCGTAACCTTGCTTTTTCATAAGCTCCGAGCAGGCAAGACGAAGCTGAACGTCGGAAAAAGTGTGAATGGCGTTGTCAATACAACCGTGACAGGGACAGAAACAGCCGAGCATCTGCGAGTTGGCAGCATTAACGATTGCGCCGCAGCGAAGAGTAGTAATATCGCCCTGCCAAAGGTAGATACCGCCATGTAACGGAGTTAAATCTACAATGTCAGTGATTCCCTTTTGCGCAATTTCCCTCTGCAAATACTCGTCTTGTATTTGCAAAAATTCTGCCGATACAGGACTCGGCATACGGATATTAAAAAGCGAACGAAGTAAATTTTTCTGTTCCTGAATGTCTGTCGGAATTTCTATGTCTGCATATCTTGGCTGCTCCCGTAACAGTTCTTTGATTAAATAAATCCGTTTTTCATCATGTGTCATTTTTCTTTCTCCCGAACGGCTGCTTTTCGCAAACAAACATTCATACAATTACCGCAGTGCAGGCAAAAAACCTTTGCTCTTTGCAGTTAAAAGTAAAGTCCGTTTCATCGCCGTCCATAGTATCAATAGCACAAGTGACAGGCAATCCGTTACCGTCTGCCGCCGCAGCTGTTGTATGGATTTCTTTCTGCAAATATTTCAAATACTTACCTGCCGGCATGACGTGCAAACACTCCTTTACCTTAAAACCGGGACTATCGTTATGACAGTTCCGGTTTACTCTGTGTACCTATTTAAGCAAAGAAGAATCCTGCCGTCATATCGAGATAATTCTGACCGCTGTACTGCGGATACTTTTTGCCGACTTCCGTTTTGAACTCGTCAGCATTCTGAACTCCTGCTGCAATCTTTTTGAGGTTTTCCAGATAGTCAATCTTTGTCTGTGCGTCTTTCAGATCCTCCGGGGTATAGTGCGAGGTGAGAATCAGATCATAGCCTTTTTCAATATAGCTGCGAAGCTCTGCGATCATAGCGTCGGCGTGTCCTGCGCCTGCAACGATGGAGTGGCAGTCATGGCCCAGCATATGAGTGTAAACAGCATTGATTTCTGGTATCTCCACATCGAATGCTTCATTTGTTTGCTTAATTACAAAATCAATACCGCCTATCGTTATTTTACCCGCTTCAATAACATTGGTAATATTATGAACAGAATTGTCGAAAATTTCTCCGAATGCGCCGGTGAAGTTATTGATCAGAGCCTTTCCGCCGCCGTTTTCAGAGTATTCCTTTGCATTCTGTGTTGCATATTTCGGAACATCGGGAAGAAAAGTTGCACCCGCGCCGTGATAGGCGATCAGCATACCTGTAACCTCAATATCATTCAAATATTCGGAGAGTTCTTCATTATTGTCAAAGAAGCAGGGAGATTCAATGACAACAGCCTTGCCGTTCTTTTCAACGATGAACACTTCATCGTCAATGAAATCGTTTGTTTTATATGCGTGCAGTTTAACAGTACCGAAATCGTAAATATTTATTTCGCCTTTTGCGAGTTTTACGGTAGTAAATGTATTTTTATTCATGATCAAATTCTCCTTACTGTGTTTTTTATTTTCAGATATTGAACTTCGGATCGGCCGCTGTCCTCAGCTCTTGTCTATATTATAATCAAGCAAATTTCGGTTGTAAAGTACGCACTTTATTGTGCTATAGTTACCGACAGGAAACTCTTGGACAGTTACCGGAAGGAAACAAATGCGTAACGACGGGCTTTCAGCGTTTTCAGCGAATAAAAAATTTTTTAATTTTTTTATTTACCCTCATAAGCATTGACTCAAAACAAGCTGTATGGTAGAATAAGATTGAAAGTATCGTTCGGAAACTAATAGGAGACATCTTTATGAAAGAACAAATTACAACAAAGGCTTTACCCGCTTGTCCTGTTGAAACAACACTTATGCTGATCGGAGATAAGTGGAAAGTCTTGATTCTTCGGGATTTAATGCCGGGTACAAAGCGTTTCGGAGAGCTGAAAAAATCTATCGGCAGCGTGTCACAAAAGGTACTGACCGCACAGCTGCGCGATATGGAAGAAAGCGGACTTATAATCCGTCAGGTATACGCAGAAGTACCTCCAAGAGTAGAGTATTCATTAACCGAACTCGGAAAAAGCCTGAAACCCATTCTTGATTCCATGCAAAATTGGGGCGAAGGATATAAAGCTTCTATACGATAGAATAAGAACCCGACCCGCCGGATACAATCAAAGCTTTCGGTCGGGTACTCCGAAGCCTTGTTGCTTCAAAATAAAAATCCACCTGTGTAACAGGTGGATTTTTATTTTATATGGATTTTTATTCAGCTTACAGACAATTAATTATTCTGAATCT
>CALGZV010000198.1 GCA_937934385.1 uncultured Clostridia bacterium
GGATACGGTTACCATATCCGCTCCGATACGGTCAGGCAGAAACGGTATATGTGAAAATGCCTGCACCGCATCTGTATGCGTTATAATATCCTTTGAAAACCGGTGAGCTATAGCAAATGCATCCGCTATGTTATACGCTGCACCGGTTTCATTGTTTACAGCCATTATCGAGACGAGAAAGGTCCTGTCGTTCAGCGCAGATGAAAGCTGGCCGAGATCAAGCTCTCCGCCTTTGGTCGATATGTAAACAACGTCAAAGTCCTCTCTTTCGAGCGCTTTGCACGGCTCAAGTATTGCAGGATGCTCGCTGTCTGTGGTGATAATCCGCCCGCCGCGGTTTTGCACTTTGGCGCGCGCAGTTCCGAAAACGGCAAGGTTGTCCGCTTCTGTTCCGCTTCCGGTGAATATAAGTCTGCTTTTACCGGCTGACGATCTGTCTGCAATTCCGAGAGCCGAGAGCAGATTTTCTCTTGCTTCGGATACGAGCTTCTCGGCGCGGAGTCCGGCAGTATGGAGCGATGAAGGATTTCCCCACAGGACGGAAAGCGCCTGCCCGGCTTTTTCTCTCGCCGCGTCGCTTACCGCTGTTGTCGCGCTGTTGTCAAGATAGATTTCCATTGTGCTTTCCGCCGCGTTATTCACTGAATCTGAAATTGTCTATTATGCTCTGTACGCTGTCGAGGTTACGGTCGTATGAAGCAGGCTGAGCCGTGTATGTGAGAAGATATACGGTGCCGTTTTTAATACATATTACCGACTGGAAATGAAACGCCGTTCCGGTAACGGTAGCCGTATAGCTGTATTTCATTGCGGCAGTACCGTCGAGCAGGAGCGATATACCGTTTGCGGTATCCTCGTCATACGCTATATCAGGAAATGTTGCTGCGAGATCAGCCTTATAGCTTTCCCAGTAATCCTCGGGAGTAAGGTAGTTGTCGTCTCCGGAAAGGTTCATTGCAACAAGCGAAATGTTGGAAAGATCTGCACTGCTTACATATGCGCTTGTAATTCCGGTGGACATGTCCACGGTCCAGCTTTTGGGAATCCAGAGCCTGTAGTCCGCATCTTCGGACGAAGCGAGCTTCATACCTGCAGGCTGCCATGTGTCCTCGGAATTTTTGCAGGCTGCAAGTGTAAATACCGATCCGGCGGCAAGCATTATGCAGAGAGAAAACGCCGCGGCCTTGTGCAGAATACTTTTTGGGAATATGCATGACTTAGAATTTTTCATGTTAACTTCGTACCTTTCTTACGATACATAAAATTATAATTATTCTATCATATTACGCTTTGCAAATAAAGAGTTATTTTGTAAACATACTTTTATCCGGCGCTGTACTAAAAAGATTGCATATACTTGACAAATATACATTAAAAATGTATAATATTAAGATGAATAATAATGCCGAAGCCATATCCGTGCGAAGCACGGCATTGCAAAGATATTAACAAAATTTATTTCGGTATCGGAACGGTTATCCGCAGGATAAATGCCCTGTGTGTGATTTCTGTCCGCAGAAAGGTAAGAGGTACGGTCTGCATGAAAAGAAGGGAAGCGCGCGAGCTGCTGCTTACATTGCTTTACGAGGCTCAGTTTTATAAGGACGCAGATGCTGATGAGATTTACGGAACAGCGCTCAGATACCGCGGTATAGAGGACGACGGGTATGTACGCAGAGCGTTTTATACGATAAACGAAAAGCTTTCTGACATAGACGCGGTGATAGCCGGACATGCGAAAGGATGGAATGCCGGACGCATTTCGAAGGTCACGCGTTCGATACTCAGACTCTGTGTATATGAGATGATGTTCGAAAAGGATATCCCCGTTAATGTATCGCTTAATGAGGCTGTGGAGCTTGCAAAAAAATATGACGGAGGTAAATCCGGCGGATTTGTAAACGGTGTGCTTAATGCCGTATCAAAAGAATTATTTTCCGGGGAAAATACAGGTGCTTCGCCGGAGGCTTCCGGAGAAACCGTCTGCACAGGAAACGAAAGTGCCGCAAAGAATCCTGCGGCAGAATGACTTCCGGAAATGAGTAAATATTTTATAGGTATAGATACAAGCAATTATACTACCTCCGCGGCGGCGGCAGACGGGCAGGGGAAAATTATAGCGTCATGCAAGCGCCTGCTTCCTGTAAAGGCGGGTGGAGTCGGACTCCGTCAGAGCGAAGCGGTTTTTTCTCATGTAAAACAGCTTTCGGATATTGTTTCGCAGCTTTCGCGGCAGATCGGCGGCGGTGAGCTTGCCGC